>NZ_JBFTLD010000032.1:0-38942 GCF_056396265.1 Allobosea sp. 05T422_2
CCTCATCATCGATCTCGTCGTGGCCTCGATCCTGATGTCCGTCGGCATGATGATGTTGCCGCCGGTGACGGTCGCGCTGCCGTTCAAGCTGATCTTCTTCGTCCTGGTGGACGGCTGGGGCCTCGTCACGGGATCGCTGATCAAGAGTTACGGAACGTAGCGGTCAACCGCGGCCTGGCGCTGCGCCCGGGCTCGCCTCGGCGCCGGTCGAGCTGGGTGGTGCTGCCTGTTCGGGCTCGGCTTTGGGCCGGCTGCGCACAGCGCTTGAATAGGCCGGATAGCGCTCGCGATAGGCCCTCATGAACTCCGACAGGTTGTCGGCACCGGAAACGGCGCGCGCCATCTCGCGTATATCGGCGGCATTGGCACGGTTGGCCCCGGTCGCGAAGGCGAAGGTGCGAGCATCCGTGCTCTCGGCCATCTTGGCGGCGAATTTCGTGCGCAGCCGGTCGAGCGACAGAGCCTCGTTCGACATCACATAGGAGACGGCGGCGCGCATCACGTCGGCGCGCTCACGCTCGTTCAGCGGCGCGTTACCGCGCCAGCTTTCGCCCAAAATGCGTTCATGCGCTTCGCCAGCGTCGCGCCAGCGGCGGCCCGTCCAGTAAATATCCGAGCGCAGCCGGTCGACTTCCGGACCGCGCTCGATTTCGAGCATCTCGAGCGCCTGGTCGGTGCGCGAGAGATCGGAGAGGGCCTTCGCCTCGAGCAGGAGCCGCGCCCGCTTGACGTCTCCCGGCAGTTCGATCAGCCGCGTCGAGGAGATCGCCTGCAGCGCTTCGGCTGGCTTGCCGTTCATCAGCGCGATCATCGCAAGGCGTGCAGCCATCGTCGACCGCGCGGCGCCGGTCAGGCGGGCCTGCATCTGATAGCGCAGAATCTCGCTCGCCTGGTCGAGCAGGTCGAGTTCCACCAGCCGGTCGGCGAGAAGGCGGGCGATTTCGTCGCCGCGCCGGCCGATCGGCAGGAATTCCTTGAAGTCGTAGAACAGGGCCAGCGCTTCGATGCGCGGCAATTGTTCCTGCGCTGCGTCGCGATTGCTGAAGATCTCGGCGAAGCGCTGGGCCGTTTCATCGTGAAGGCGGCGCGTCAGCGGATTGTCGGGGTAGTTGTTGTTGGCGCGGCGCGCGATCTGGAAGGCGTCACGCCAACGGTGCTGCGCGGTATAGAGCCGGCCGAGCTCGGACAAAGCCTCGATCTCGATCTCGCCGCCGCGCCAGATGATCGACACCGTCTCGAGCCTGCGGGTCGCCTCATCAGGCGAAATGTCCTGGCGTTTCTCGGTCTGCACCAGCCGGATGGCACGCAGTTGCGCCTCCGCTGCGACTGGCCTGCTGGCGGCCTCGAATAGCGGCTTGTAGCCGTTCAGCGCGGCCTCTGGGCGACCGCTGACATCATCGAGCATGGCGCGAAGGAGTGCGAGCTCCTCCTTGTCCACAAGATCGCGCGGCAATTCCGAGAGCCGCTCGATCTGGCGCTCGGCCGTCGTCATATCCTGCATGGCCATGGCTGCGCGCGCCATCGCCGGGCGGAACTGCACCTGCAGATCATCCGGGTAGCCGTCGAGCGTCGCCTCGGCGCGCCGGAAACCGGCAAGCGCCTGGGCCTGGCGCCCGAGCCGCTGTTCGATCAATGCGCGCCAGAGCCCCGCCTCGGCATCTTCCTTGAGCGGGCCGGCCTCGAAGGAAGCGAGAGCCTCGGGGGTACGGTGCATCTTCGCCGCGATCACACCCTTCAGGAACAGAGCCTCGCGATTGCCGCGCATGGCGGCATCGTCGGCCAGCATCGCCTGGAGAGGCCCCGCGGCCTCCGGCATCAACCCGTTTGCGGCATAGAAGCGGGCGAGAGCCAGCCGTGCTTCGGATTTGCGGCTGCGCGAGGCGTCGGCGACATCGCGCAGCAGCTCACGCGCACGTTCACGGACGGCTGCAACGCGCAGCTTCGCCCAGAGCTCCGGGCTCAGCAGGGGCGGGGGCGCCGCGACCGGCGTCTTCGTCTTGTCTTCCTCGCTCTGCGGAAGATCGAGGGTGACGGTCAGGCCGCCGGCGCGCCCGATCAGCGCTTGCTCGGTGCCGGCGCGGACGACGATGTCGTCGGAGCGCGGCATGATGGCGAGGCCATGGGCGGTCTGCATCAACCCAAACTCGACGAAGCGATAGGGCTTGGTCACAGCCCGCGTTGGCCCCAGCGCGGTTGCGATGGCCATGGGCATGCCCGCGGTCCCGCCCTCGATCCAATGCACGCCGGTCATGCCGGGCAGGGGAATGGCGAGGATCGTCTGGCCGCGCTCATCGACCGTGCGTGCAGGGGCGACAGGGTTCGTCGGCTTGCCTGCCTGCTCACCGAAGCCGAGCGTCCAGCCGGTGCCGTCATCGCTGAAGCGCACCAACTGCTGGTTGGACAGGCGCAGCCGGACCAGCGTGGCCTTGCCTTCGCGCGTGACAACGGCTTCCTCGATCAGCTCCGGAAGCATCTGCCGAAAGCTCGCGGGGTCGATCGTGTCGCGGGTGTCGAAGACGAGAGTCACCAGGCCGGCATCGACGAAGGCCGCAGCCCCGGTCGGGCGCGGGAAGCGGAAATCGATGCGGCTGCCATCCGGGCCCGCCGATGACTGGATCTTCACGAGCTGAGGCGTCGGGTCGATGGCCGGCGCGGTAGGCTCTGCGGCTGGCTTGGCGACTGGAGCAGCTTGCTGTGGTGCCGGTGCCTCGCTTGCAGCTGCCGGCTTGACGGCAGGGGCGGGCGGCTTGTCCGGCTGATCGGCGGCACTCGCCGGGAGCCCCGTCAGGCTGAGCACGCCGGCCTTGGCCGGCGGCAGCAGATCGACGACGAGGCGGTCGTCGTCGCGGAAGCTGCGAGCCTGCCAGTCCTTGGGCAGGGAAAGGTCGAGCTGGGTATTCTCCGCACCGGTCTCGGTCGAGACGAACCCGACCCGTTCTGGCAGGGCCGACCGGATCGCGGAGGGCTCCACCGTGAGCGATTGGTCGAAGGTGAGCCTGAGCGTGCCGTCGACAAGCTCATGCGCCAGCTTGGTGTCGGAGGGCGCCTGGAAGATCAGGCGCTCGAGTGTCGGCAGCTTGGCGCTGGTCAGCAGGAGAGGCTTGGGGGCAGTTGGTGGGCGGCGGTCGATCTCGCGAGCGCGGGCCTCCGCCAACCGGACACGCTCGGCCAAAGCGGCGATGACCTCGGGCGGAGGGCCGGGCATCACGCCCTTCCAGGTCTCCGGCAGCAGGTCGATGAAGGCCTTGTCGCCGGCCTCGATCAGGTTCGCCTTGTAGGGGCGAGCGAGAGCAAAGCGCATGCCGCGGCCATCAGGGTCGATCCGCGCGATCGAGACATAGTCCGGGAGTTCCTTGGCGATCTTGTTGACGTCGATCTTCACGGGGCCGCCGAAGGCAACGACCAGGACGCCATTGGCGACCCTGACGCGCACTGGCATCGGCTCGTCGAACGTCAGCGACAGGCGCCCGAAGCCGGGCGGCATGGCGGCACCCTGCAAGGTCGCCGTTGCCCCAAGCGCGGGCATGGAAAGGCTGGCGGCAACGCCAAGCGCGGCCAGTCCGACACCAAAGGCAAGAGAACGCGGGAAACGCAAACCGGTACACTCACGCAACGCGACACCAGTGCCCGGCACGACCGCAAGACGGCAGCCCGAGCGCTACCGACGATAGGGCGTCAAGGATAATGGCCGGTTAAGGACGCGGGAGGGTCAGCGTCGCTGCGGCAGCGCGACGGCGGGCAGCTCATTGCCCGACAGGGGCGCCGATTCGGCGGCAAGACGCGGGAGGCTGGGCGCGCGCGCCGGGGTCGCCAAGGCAACGGTCAGCTTCTCCGCGGCATCCGGGGACATTGCAGCGAGCACATCCGACATCTTGCGCGGGTTCATCTGCTGGACCACCGGAACCAGCACGCTGAGGTTCAGACGGTCGAAGACCTTTGCGGCGTCCTTCGGCTTCATGGTCTCGTACATGATGACGAGGTTCTTGATTGCCTTGCTCTCTTCCTCGGCCTGTTTGGCCTTGGGGCCGTCGACCTTGTCCTCGAGCTGCTTCAGGTCGCCGACGCGGCCGTCGAGTTTCTTCTCTGCCGTGTCGAGCAGGCGCTCGCGCATCTCCAACTCGCGCATGCGCGCCTCGATCTCCTCGCGCCGCTCGCCGAGGCGCTCCAGTATCGCGCGCTCGGCAGGCGAGGTGGTCCTGGCGGTGCCATTGAGGACATCGGCCTTGTTGTTCGGGTTGGCCGCGCGTGCAGCCTCGGCCTTCGCCTCTTCCTCCGGATTGGCCTTGGGCTTCTCGATCGTGCCGGTGGTTTCGGGATCGAGGAACGTATCGGGAGCGTGTGCGCGGGCGATGACCTTGGCGAGGCCCCAGACTTCGGGTTCCGTCTTGAGAGGCTGTGCGGCGGGCTGGGTCTTCGCAAGCGCCTGCGCGCTGGCAGGCCCCTTGGCGGGATAAGGCTCCGACGTCCAGGCGATCAGCTTCAGCGCCAGGAGGCCCATGGCGCCGAGGATCACTGCCGGGATGAGGCGGGGCCTCTCGATCACGCCGCCTGACCTTCCAGCCGCTTGGCGGCACGGGCGCGGATCGCGGCGGCGGCGTGCGCGGCATTCGTCAGGCGCGAGACGGTCGGTTCTTCGGCAACCTCGGGCACAGCATCCGCGGCCTTGGGCGCAACCAGCGTGGCGGCGCTGACGATCTGGGCGATGCGTTCCATGACGTCCTGACCGGCTTCGACCTGGGCCGCGAGATCGGCGGCATAGCGCTCGGCCGTACGCAGTCGCTCGGCCAGCGTCCGGTCGCAGTCGCCAAGCGTCAGTTTCAGGCCGGCGATGGCGCGCTCGGCCGTGTCGGTGGCGGAGATCAGGGCGCCGATGGTCTGTCGCATCGCGCCTTCATCCGCCTTGAGCCGCTCGATTCGCTTGGACAGGACATAGCAGGTGATGATGGTGGCGACGAGGAGGCTGGCGACCAGCGCATCGGCGATAAGGGTAATCGTCATGGCGTTGTCCCCGGGCGTCAGATCGGCGAGCCGAGATGGCTGGTGGCGCTGTCGAAGGCTGCGATCGTGGTCTTGGAGCGGCGTAGCGGGCTGACGACCTGGACGGCGATCTTGTCGTCGACGCGCCCGATGCGACCTTCGCTGACCATGAAGTCCCCGCAACGCAGCGAAACCACTGAATCGGGGCGCGCGTCGAACATCAGCGTGTCGCCGATCTCGAGCTTCATCACGCGCTTCAATGGCATCTGGGTTTCGTGGAGCACGCATTTCACCGCGACGTCCGTCTGCCAGACCTCGGTTGCGAGGTGGTTTTCCCAGATCGGGTCGCGGCCGAGCTTCTCACCCATGAAGCTCTCGAGGAGCAGTTCACGGATCGGCTCGATCGTCGCATAAGGCAGGAGGATGTGCAGCGAGCCGCCGCGCCCCTCCATGTCGAAGCGCAGTTCGACCCGGATCGCTGCGTTGGCAGGGCGCGAAATCGAGACGAAGCGCGGATTGGACTCGATCCGGTCGACCTTGAAATTCACCGGCGAGAGCGGCTGGAATGCCGCTTCGGCATCACTCAGGACGAGCGCGATCACCCGCTTCAGCAGATTGAATTCGATCGACGTGAAGGGACGCCCGTCGACCCGCGGGGCAGGCTGCCCGCGCTTGCCGCCGAGCATCGTGTCCAGCACCGAGTAGATCAGGGAGGACTCGATCGTGATCAGGCCGAAATTGTCCCATTCCTCTGCCTTGAAGACCGAGAGCATGGCGGGCAGAGAGATCGAGTTGATGTAGTCGCCGAAGCGCACGGAGCGGATGCTCTCGAGGGACACCTCGACGTTGTCGGTGAAGAAGTTGCGCAAGCTGGTCGAGAGCAGCCGAACCAGACGCTCGAAGATGATTTCGAGCATCGGCAGGCGTTCATAGGATACCGAGCCGGATTCGACGATCGCCTGGATGCCGTTGCGACTGTCCTTGTCGTCTCCAGCCGAGAAACCGAGCATCGTGTCGATTTCGTCTTGGCTCATCAGGCGGTCGGTACCGCCTTCGGCCTCGCCTTCCTCCTCGACGGTGTCCGGCATGGTGGCCCATTCCGCCGCCATGTTCTCCGGCGTCAGAGGCTGGTCCTTGGGAAGGCCGCCGGTCTGTTCGAGTTCGCTATCGGCCATGGGACGCTCGGCTGATGGTCAGGGATCGGAGAGGCCGGCTCACTGGACCAGCAGTTCCTTGAACAGCACCGCTTCGACCTTGGCCGGATAGACGGTGACGTTCACGCGACGCAGAAGCTCTTCCTTCAGCCGGTAAATTCCGGCGGAGCCGTCGAGATCGGCGGGGCGCAGCTCGCGCATGAAGACCTGAAAGGCATCCTCGACACGCGGCAGCAGCGGCTTGATCTCCTCGGAGGCCTTGGCATCCGCGATCTCGAGCACGACCTTGATCTTCATGATCGGCTGGCGGTCCTGCTGGCCGCCGCTTGAAATGCCGATCATCATGTCCTTCATTTCGACGAAGGTTGCCGGCTTCTTGACGTTCTTGGCCGCTTCCGCTGCCGCAAGCTGCTCTGGTGAAGGCTTCTTCAGGAAAAACCAGCCACCGCCACCGAGAGCGGCCAGCAGCACAACGCCACCGACGATCATCACGAGCTTCTTCTTGCCCGCCTTCGGCGCGCCGGCGCCGTCTGCGGCCTCGTCGTCGCTGCTCTTGGTCTTCTTGGCCATACCTGTCTGCCCGGGTACCGGAGCGCGGCTCCATTCTGGGCGGCTCACTCCTGCAAATCTGCCGAAACAGGGTTAACGTCTCGTTAAGGACGGCAGTTTTTGCCCGGTCGTTTCTGCCCGTCGACACGCTGTTGCCGAGCGGGTGGCGCAGTCCGGGTTGAATAATATCTCTTATATTTCAAAGCGATGATATCAGTTAACCACGTTGGCACGGGGGTTGCGGTGACTGATCTGCGAAGGCTGCGCTGGGGAGCGTCGAGGCTTTCGCGGGACATGATCGGGAGTTACCGCCGTGGAGAACATGCTTCTCGTCGGCCTGTCGCGCCAGATGGCTCTGGCGCGTGAGCTGGATGTTATCGCCAATAACGTGGCGAATGTCGGCACGAACGGCTTCAAGGCGCGTTCGGCGCGCTTCAATGAGTTTCTCATGCCCCAGGCGAGTGCCGAGGGCTTCAAGGCGCCTGACCGCAAGCTCTCCTATGTCATCGACAAGGGCACCCCGGTCGATCTGTCTCAGGGCGTGATCGAGCGCACCGGCAATCCGCTCGATGTGGCGTTGCGCGGCGACAATTTCCTCGTGGTGCAGACCCCGCAGGGCGAGCGCTATACGCGCGCCGGTTCGCTCTCCATCAATGGCCGCGGCCAGCTCGTCACCCAGGGTGGCCAGCCGGTCCTGGGAGAGGGCGGCCCGATCCAGTTCGGCGATACCGAAACCGGCGCCAGCATCGCTACGGACGGCACTGTGTCGACCAATCTCGGCACGCGCGGCAAGCTCCGCCAGGTGCGTTTCGCCAATCCGGCTGCATTGAGCAGCGACGGCACCAATCTCTTCGCTTCGACCGCTCCGGCTCAGCCGGCCGGGCCACTGGCCCGCCTCGAGCCCGGCGCGGTCGAGACATCCAATGTCAAGGCGGTGATCGAGATGACGCGGCTGATGGAGGTCCAGCGCTCCTACCAGAGCATGGCGAACCTGATGTCGAAATCCGACGAATTGCGCAGCCGGGCGATCTCGCGCCTCGCTGACCAGCAGGCCTGACAGGAAAAGGAGCCAGCACAATGCGCGCCCTTCAGACCGCCGCGACCGGCATGATGGCCCAGGAACTCAACGTTCAGGTCATCTCCAACAACATCGCCAACGTGCGCACCACTGGCTACAAGCGCCAGCGCGTCCACTTTCAGGATCTCCTCTACGAGAACTTTCGTCGGGCCGGTTCCGCCACCTCCGATCAGAACACGCAGGTGCCGGCGGGGACCTTCATCGGCTCGGGCGTCAAGACGGTTTCGACCGGTCGCGTGATGACGCAGGGCAACATGACGTCGACCGAGAAGGAATACGATCTCGCGGTCAAGGGCGAGGGCTTCTTCCGTATCCGCATGCCGGATGGACGGACCGCCTATTCCCGCGACGGCTCGTTCGATCTCGACTCGCAGGGGCAACTCGTCACCCGCGACGGCTATCAGGTCGAGCCGGGCATCACGATCCCGAACAACGCGACCAGCGTCAGCATCAACGCGCAGGGCACGGTCGAAGTCAGGCTCCCCGGCCAGACCGCGCCACAGCAGATCGGGCAGATCCAACTTGCCCGCTTCATCAACAAGGTCGGACTTGAGTCGCTCGGCGACAACCTCTTCATCGAGACGGCTGCCTCGGGCCAGGCGATCGATGGCGTCGGCGGGGCGGAGGGGTTCGGCACGCTCCAGCAGTATTCGCTCGAAGAAGGCAATGTGCAGGCCGTCATCGAGCTGTCGTCGCTGATCTCGGCCCAGCGTGCCTATGAAATGAATTCCAAGGTCATCACCGCCGCCGACCAGATGCTGTCGGCGACGACCCAGATGTTCCGAGGGTGAGGACCATGCTCATGATCCGCTCCTCCAGCCTTCTTGTTTCCCTGCTCTTCGCTGGATCTGCGCTGGCGGCTCAGCCGCACCAGGCCGCGTCTGTCGCGACGGCCGCCTTGCCGGCGGAAAAGGCGCATCCGGCCCCGGCCCTTCGCCGGATGCAGTTGCGCAACGAACTCACGCTGTCGCGCGACCTCGTCACCTTCGGCGATCTGATCGCCGGCCTTTCCCCGCAGGACGCCGCCATGCCGGCCTTTCGGGCGCCGGTGCTCGGCGAGACCGGCACGATCCAGGCCGCCCGCATCATCGAAGCCGCGAAAAATGGCGGCGTCATCCGCGAGGCCAGCGATATCGACAGCCAGGGCATCGCGCAGGTCGTCGTTACCCGCGCGGCTCGCCGCGTCATGGCCTCCGATGTCGAGGGTGCGGTGAAGACCGGGCTGCTGGAACGCTTCGGTGTCGATAGCCGCATCTTTGCGCTGGCCGTGGACGGGGGCACGCCTTCGATTGCGGTCGAGCCCGAACTGACGGGCGCCATGACGGTGGTCGATCTGAGCTATGACGCCCGGTCGCGTCGCCTCCAGGCTTTGCTGACGGTGCCCGGTAGCGCCGCGCTGCGCCTGAAGCCGGTGCGGATCTCGGGGCATCTGGTCGAAACGACGGAAGTCGTGGTTCCGCTCCGCGCGATTGCCCGCGGCGAGACGCTGACCGCCGCAGACGTGATTGTCGAGCGGCGCCCGCGTGAAGGCCAGGGGGGGGAGCTGATCGCCGAGATGAAGGGAGCGGTCGACAAGGTTGCGCGACGTGCGCTGATGGCCGGAATGCCACTGCGCAATGGCGATGTGCAGCGCGAGGAGATCGTCGGCCGCGGCGATCTCGTCACCATCGTCTACGAGGCGCCGGGCCTGCTTCTCACCATGCGTGGGCGCGCCGGAGAGGCTGGCGCGAAGGGCGATGTCGTCAGCGTCACCAATCCCCAATCCAAGCGTGTGTTGCAGGGCACGGTCAGCGGTCCCGGCCGGATCACGGTCAAATCGGCCGGTATTGGCCGCGTCGCCAACGCGCAGTAGTCACGAAGATGCGGAATATCATCATGTCCCAGGCCAAGCTTCTCAGGTTCTCGAGCATCCTTGCGCTCGGTCTCGCGCTCGGCGCCTGCGGGGCTGCCGACCGGCTTGCCAATGTTGGCCAGGCACCAGCGCTCTCGCCGATCGAGGATCCGACCGCGGTGAAGGGCTACAAGCCCGTGCAGATGCCGATGCCGGCAGTCGAACATGCCTCCTTCGCGCCGAACTCGCTGTGGCGCACAGGCTCGCGCGCCTTCTTCAAGGACCAGCGTGCCCGCATGGTCGGGGACCTCGTCACGGTCAAGGTCAAGGTCACCGACCGGGCCCAGCTCGACAACACCACCAAGCGCAGCCGCAAGAACGGCGAGGATTTCGGCGCAGCGAGGATCATGGGGTTCGAGAACAAGCTCGACAAGTTCCTGCCGGACGGCTCCAGCGCAGGCGAACTGCTCAAGCTCGATTCCGAGGGGTCGAGTGAAGGCTCGGGCTCGGTCCGCCGCGCCGAGCAGCTTGCCACCAATGTCGCTGCCGTGGTGACCCAGACCCTGCCGAACGGCAATCTCGTGATCGAAGGCAAGCAGGAGATCCGGGTCAATTTCGAGGTGCGCGAGCTGATCGTCGCCGGTGTGATCCGGCCCGAGGACATCGAATCCGACAACACGATCGATTCCAGCAAGATTGCCCAGGCGCGTATCGCCTACGGAGGCCGCGGTCAGATCACCGATGTCCAGCAGCCGCGCTACGGCCAGCAGGTCATGGATATCCTGCTGCCCTTCTGACGGCCCTTCGAGAAACCCGGCCAGGCGAGGTACGCTCCCCGCCTTTCCCTCCCTGGCCGGCGGGCTGCTTCCTCCCGAGGCAAGCCCCTGTCCCGGATGCCAGCCACGCTCCCCAAGCTTTTATGGGTGGCATCCAGTGAAACCCCGCGCCTCCCGCGCGGGGTTTCCTCCATTCCAACAAAAAAGCCTTTCGCCGGCGGCGAAAGGCTCTCTTCAGACCGTGGATGGCGGAAAAGGTTCAGTCGTCGCGGAAAACACGTTCGTTGCGCTCGTGACGCTCCTGCGCCTCCAGCGAAAGGGTTGCGATCGGCCGGGCCTCGAGGCGCTTGAGCGAGATCGGCTCGCCGGTCTCCTCGCAATAGCCGTAGTTGCCCTCGTCGATCCGTGCGATCGCAGCTTCGATCTTGGCGATCAGCTTACGTTGACGGTCGCGAGCGCGCAGCTCGATCGCGCGATCGGTCTCGGATGAGGCGCGATCGGCGATATCAGGGTGATTCTCGCTCTCGCTCTGCAAGGTGACCAGCGTCTCCTTGGCTTCCTTGAGGATCTCCTCCTTCCAGGCGAGCAGCTTGCTGCGAAAATATTCGCGCTGACGCTCGTTCATAAAGGGTTCGGAGTCGGAGGGTCGGTAGTCGGCGTCCAGGATGATCTGTTTCGACATAGGCGCGCTCTCTGAGTGTCTGTTTCCGGCGTGCCTACCGACTCTGCCTTAGTCGGGCCGCCGATTTGGCGCCCTTATAGCGAGGGAGAGAGACAGTAACAATCGCGATCGATGCAGTTTCAACCAATCTCGCGAAGTCGTTGTCATAAAAATGAAATCCGTCGTTCTCCGGGCATCTTTGCCAAGCTTATCGCAGAGACGTGAGCGCTGCCGCAATGCTCGTTTCGACCTCGCGGGCGACAATCTGACGGTAATGGCTATGGTCGAAGAAATTGGAAGGCTCACGGATCAGGGGCGTGTCGCGACGCAGATCGACAAGCTTCGTTGCAGGGCGTTCGTCGGCTAGCGCCTGGAAAGCGGCCCGGCAGGCCGCCTCGGCGCGCCCTTCGGGACTGCCAGGTGCCGGCAGCGCGGTAATATGGAGCGGCGGACGCACCAGCACCACGGGAGCGCCCTTTGATTCTGCCTCAAGAAGAGCAGCGAGCGCGGTGGCCGCCGGGAAAGGTCCGGTCTCGTTACCACCACTCATATCCTGGTGCTCGAACAACCTGCGTCGAAGCTCGGGCTTTTCGACATATCCCAGGCCGACATAGCCAGCCTCATAGTCCCAGTATCCATCCGGGCTAGCGCGTTTCGGTGCGTTCCTGATCTCATATCGGATGCGGCGTGGCAGTTCTTCGACGACGTCGTAGCGCATCAATCCGAAGAGATACTCCGCGAAATTGCGGCTGAAGAGCCAGAACGGGAAGGGTTTGCTGACGGGCATGGCCGGGTCGGGCGTGCACCAGGTGTGGTCGACGCTGATGACCAGAGCCTTGGCCGGTTCTTGCCTATGGCGCAGGTACCAGTCGATCAGCACCAGCGTCTCCTTGGGGCCTGTCGCGGGGGCGATCAGCGAGACGAAGGGGATTCCAGTCAGCGTTTTCAGCAGGTCGGGTTTGACCAGTTGGATATGGGAATTGCCGAATATCGCTCCCGAGAATGCAGGGTCGCGGCCGCGGCTGGCGGCGGCTGTGCGCGGACCCTGCGGGCGAACGCCCTGCTTCAATGACAGTGGTGAGCGCCCGCTGTCATAGGGGTCGATCAGGATGGCCGCGGTGAAGAAGGCGGCTAGCAAGAGGCCTCCCGCAGTCAGAGAGACGCGGATAAACCGCTGCCAGCTCATTCCTGCGGCGGGGTTGGCCTCGGCGCTGAGCCGTTCAGAACTGGAAGTAGATGAATTCATAATTGGCGTCGTCGCCGATCTTGAACAAAACAAGCACGAAGAGCACTGCCATCAGCACGGCGATCCACCGCGCCGGCGGCAGCCGGTGCACCAGGGCCCATGCGGTCGGGCCGAGCATCGCAAAGGCGGCTGCGGGCAGCAAAGCGCGCCATTTGAAGCCGGAGCCGAAGGGCGCGAAGCCGAAGAGGCCCTTGTAGATCGTCAGCGCCGCCGGGAAGGAGGAGGCGCGGAACAAGACCCAGCACAGCGTCACAAAGAGCAGGGTCAGGGCCCAGCCGAGCAGCGCCGGCATCGGCAGCTTGGCACGGCGCCAGAGCAGGCAGATGATCAGGGCCACGCCATGGGCGACGCCCCAGGCGATGAAGGTGAGGCCGGCGCCATGCCAGAGGCCACCAAGCGCCATGGTGGCGAAGAGCGCCCAGATCTGGGTCGGCAGTCCCCGGCGCGAGCCGCCCATCCAGATGTAGAGGTAGTCGCGGAGGAAGCGCGACAGCGTCATGTGCCAGCGCCGCCAGAAATCCTGGATGCTGATGCTGCGATAGGGCACATCGAAATTCTGCGGCAGCACGATGCCGAAGAGAAGGGCCAGGCCGAGCGCCATGTCGGTATAGCCGGAGAAGTCGAAATAGATCTGGAAGGTGAAGGCAAGTGTGCCTTGCCAGGCCTCGGCTACTGAAACGACCTGTCCGGCGGCTGCCGCGGCGAAGACGGGGTTGGCGTATTCGGCCAGCGGGTCGCCGAGCAGCACCTTCTTGGCGAGACCGGCAGTCAGGAGCATCAGCCCACGTGCGATGCGTTCGGCCGCGTCGGACCGCAAATAGGGTCGTTCGTCGAACTGATGCATGATCTCGCGCCAGCGCACCAGCGGTCCGGCCAGGACCTGCGGGAAGAAGGCGATGTAGAGCGCATAGCGCACCAGATCGTAGCGCGGGGCCTCGCCGCGCCTGAGATCGGTCAGGTACATCACATGGTGGAAGGTAAAGAAGGAGATGCCGAGCGGAAGCGCCAGATCAAGCTTGGGGACGGGTAATCCCGGAACCATGCCTGCGAACTCAGCGAAAAAATTGAAGTATTTGAACAGCGCCAGCACGGCGAGGTTGAGTGCGATCGCCAGCGAAATCAGGCCGCTTCGCTTGGTCTTCAGGAAGGCTTCGGCGGTCCACCAGTTGAGCAGGATCGAGAAAGCCAGCAGCGGGACGAAGCGCCAGTCCCAATAGCCGTAGAAGACAAAGGACAGGAGCGCCAGAACAGGCAGCCGCAGGCTTGGCTGAAAACGCTCGACCAGCCAGTGCAGGGCGAGTGCAAGCGGCAAGAAGCCGAGCAGGAAGACGAAGGAATTGAACAGCATCGAGAGCGGGAAATCTCTTGGGGGCGAGCGCCGCCTTAGACGATTATCTTCCGGGAGTCATGTCCGGGGTCGCGGGCCGGGAGGCCCGGTGAAGCGGGCTTTGGGACGAAGATGCTCGTCAAACGCGCAGTTATTCCGATCTGCAAAGCATGCGCGCCGTTCTGTGTCGCTTGTCGAAAGCGTATTCTTCTCATTAGAATAATTATAATAAATATTCGCGTGATAAATATCGTAATATTGTTGATGCGCTACGAAACAATGCTAGTCAGTCGCGCGGGCGCCGCCGCCTTGCTCTGAAACAATCGTAGTAGCCGTGTCCAAGGGACTGCCCATATTCTTGCTGTTGGGACTGCTCTGGTCTGTAGCCAGTGTGCTCGGTCTCGTTTCGCCCTTCCTGCTGCCTGGGCCGGTCGCGGTCATGGAGGCGGGACGTCAACTCATCGCCGATGGCTCCCTTGTCAGGCATGTGGCGATCAGCTTGCAGCGCGTGATCCTCGGCTATGGCCTTTCCGTCGCCACTGCCTTGCCCCTGGCACTGCTGTTCGGTCTGCTGCCGCGGTTGCGCGCGCTGGTCGAGCCGGCGCTCGAATTCCTGCGCCAGGTTCCGCCGCTTGCGCTGCTGCCTCTGCTGATCCTGTGGCTCGGTATCGGCGAAGTGCAGAAGATCGGTGTGATCATGCTCTCCTGCTTCTTCCCGATCTTCCTGGGAGCCCTTGGGGGGATTGCCCAGGCGGATCCGAAGCTCGTCGAGGTCGGCCGGGCCTGTGGCCTGAGCAGCTCGGAAATCCTGCGTCGGATCGTTCTTCCGGCCTCGCTTCCGGCCCTCGTCGTCGGTTTGCGGATCGGGCTCGGCTATAGTTGGCGGGCTCTGGTCGGAGCCGAGCTGATCGCGTCGAGCTCGGGGCTCGGCTACATGATCATCGACGCCCAGAATCTTGCGCGCACCGACATCGTTCTCGTCGGGGTCTTTGTCATCGGCGTGCTCGGGCTGATCGCCGATGCCCTGGCCCGGGCCGCGATCCGCCGCAGCGCGCCGTGGCTGCGCTCCCATCTGGAGCTCGGCCGTGTTTGAGGCCCGCAATCTCGGCATGAGCTATTCGGTTGCGGGGCGCAGCGTCGCCGCTCTCGAAGACGTCGATCTCGATCTGCCGCGCGGCAGCTTCACAGCGATCGTGGGGCGCAGCGGCTGCGGCAAGACCACGTTGCTGCGTATCCTGGCCGGGCTTGCCGAACCGACGTCCGGCACATTGAGTTTTGCTGGCGGCGGGCGCCCGCGCATCGGCTATGTCTTCCAGGAGCCGCGGCTGATGCCGTGGCTCAGCGTCGCGCGCAACGCCGGATTCGGGCTCTGCGGCCGCATCCCGCAAGAGGTCATCGATCAGCGCGTCGGCGAAGCGTTGGCCCTCGTCGGGCTTTCGGGATTTGCAGAGGCAACGCCGGAGCAGCTCTCGGGCGGCATGGCGCAGCGGGTCGCGATTGCCCGCGCGCTCGTCCTCGAACCGGATCTTTTGCTCATGGACGAGCCCTTTGGCGCGCTCGACGCCTTCACGCGCCGCACCATGCAGCAGGAGCTCGTCGAAATCTGGCGCAAGCGCCGGCCGACCGTCGTCTTCGTCACCCATGACGTCGAGGAGGCGGTTCTGCTCGGCGAGGCCATTGCCGAATTGTCGGCGGGCCGGCTCGTCGGTTTGCGCCGGGTCGATCTTCCCTACCCGCGAGACCCTACGGATCCCGCGCTGCTCGCTCATCGCCGTGCCGTGCTCGAGCGCCTGCTCGAAACGAGCAGGCATCCCTTACAGAAGGAGATTGTGTCGTGAAATTTCTGAAGCTGATCGCCCTTGCGGTCATCGTTGCGGCTGCGCCTGCGATCTCGGTCCATGCTGCCGACAAGCCATCGAGCGTGCGCGTTACTTATGTGGCGTCACCCTTCAACGTTCCCTCCATCGTCATGCGCAAGAAGGGCTTTCTCGAGGAAGCTTTTGCGGCGGCGGGCATCAACAAGGTCGAGAATCCCGAGATCACCTCGGGCGCGGCGCAGATCCAGGCGCTTGCCGCCGGTGCGGTCGACATTGCCAGCGTACTGGGCGGGACCTCGGCCATTCTCGGGCGCGCGAACGGCATCGACCTCAAGGTGATTGCCGCCTATTCGCGTTCGCCCAAGGCCTTCTTCGTGATGACGACGGCGAACGGCCCTGCTTCGGTCAAGGATCTGAAGGGCAAGAGCGTGGGCGGCCCCAAGGGGACGACGCTGAACCAACTCCTAGCCGCGGCGCTGGCCGCCAATGGCATGAAGCTCGGCGATGTCGAGTATCTCAACATGGATATCCCGGCGGCGCGGGCAGCACTTCTGGCGGGTAAGGTTGATGCGGCGACGCTGGCCGGCGCCAATGCCCTGCAGGTGGAAGCTGCCGGCGGGCGCATCCTGGCGAGCGGCGAGGGGCTGATCGCTCCGACCTCGGTGATCGCGGTACGAACCGATTTTCTCCGGGACCATCCGGACCTGGTGCAGGCCTATCTCGCGGCTCACGGGAAGGCACTCGCGTTCATGAAGACCAATCCCGAGGAAGCCCTGAAGATCGCGGCCGAGGACCAGAAGATCTCGGTCGAGGACGCGCGCAAGCAACTGCCCTGGTATGATTTCACGCTCGCCATGACCGATGCCGATGTGAAGAACCTTGAAGCCGATCAGTCCTTCATGATCGAGGCCGGCATGTTACAGAAGACCATCGACATGCGCCGCGACCTCATCGATCCGATGGCGTTCAAACCGTGATCGACGCCATCCTCCTTGATTGCGAGCAGAGCGAGACCGGTGCCCAGGCCCTGATCACGGATCTCGCGCTCGGCCCGCGAATCGACCTCGTGCCGTTCTACGATCTCGAACGGACCGCGCTTTCCCGCACGCGCGGCCTGCTGCTCGGATTGCATTCGGACCAGCGCTATCTTGCCTCGCGCCGGGGACAGCTTGAAGCCTTCCTGGCCGATGGCGGCACGATCGTCGTCTGCGGCCATATCGGGCACCCTTTCCTGGCCGAACTCTCGCGGTTCCAGCCGATCCCCGGCTATCGGGTCGACGATCTCGCGGTCAACCGAGAGGCGGAGCACCCGGTCTGGGCCGGCGTCGATCCTGCGGATCTCTCGAAGCGGCGCGGCGTGGCGGGCTTCTATGGGCGCGGTTCCAACCCGCCACCGCCCGGTGCGCGCATCATCAACAGCCTGGGACCGAGCCGGTCTCCGGTCGATTTCGATTGCCGGCCGGCGGTGGGAGGGCGGTTGCTGGTCCATGCCGGCGCGGATTTGTGGGGCTATTTCGGCTCGGGCAACAGCTCGGAGCGGATCATGCCGCAACTGTTCGACTGGATCGCCAAGCCATCGGAGGCAGCATGACACTCGCGGTGCTGGACGGCGGAACCTATTACCACCAGGAAGCAATCTATGGTCAGCGGCTCGGTGGTCGCTTCGACCGGACGATCTACGCGCCTGAACTGGCTGCGGCCGACCTTGCCGGCTGCGACGCCCTGATGGTGGCGGATCGCATTCATCCGGGCGTTCTGCGGGGCAAGCGCCCGATCCTCCTCGACTATCTGGCCGGTGGCGGCACCTTGATCGTGCTTGGCGAGAACAGCGCCCAGCAATGGGCGCCCGGCGTCTCATGGGAGTTCCGTCCGACCAATTTCTGGTGGTGGCTGGAGCAGGGTGCCGATCCCGGCCACCGCATCGTCGCGCCCGAGCACGAACTTTTCCGCCATGTCGGGATGAAGGAACTGGTCTGGCACTATCACGGCCTGCTGACGCCCCCGCCGGGGGCGACCTCACTGGTGGACATCACGCGGGACGGCGACCCTCAGGGCAAGGGCGGCTCGATCCTCTACGACCACCGTCATGTTGGCGGTGGGGCCGGGCGCATGATCGTGACCACGCTCGACCCGTTCTACCATCATGGCAGCTTCTTCATGCCGGCGGCCTCGCGCTTTCTGGGCAAGCTGCTCGACTGGACGGATGAGGCGTTCCGAACCCCGGGTTAGCGGCCCCACCGCGAAAGGCCCTGCGCTCCGGCCAGATCAGTTACTTGCAAAATGATAGTAACTGGTCTAGCCGGAGTGAGCATGCAATCCAGGCCCGCTTCACTCTCCGAATGCCCCTGCGCACGGACGATCGAAACCGTCTGCGAATGGTGGAGCCTCCTGATCCTGCGCGATGCGTTCCGGGGGCTCACGCGCTTCGACGAGTTTCAGGCGAGTCTCGGCATTGCGCCCAATATGCTGGCTCGCCGTCTCAAGCATCTCACGCAGAGCGGCCTGTTCGAGCGGCGGCTCTATCGCGAGCGGCCAAAGCGATATGAGTACCTGCTGACCGCCAAGGGGCGGGACTTCTTCCCGGTGATTGCGGCAATGCTCGCCTGGGGCAACCGGTATCTCGCCCCCGAGGGCGTGTCCGTGCTGCTGGCAGGGCGCGTTTCCGGCCAGCCGCTCGAACCGATCCTGGTCGATGCCGCCAGCGCGACGCCGATCACGTCCGATAATGTCGCTCTCATTCCCGGTCCGCGAGCCAGCGAACAGATGCGCAGGCACATTGCCGCGCAGAGAGGTTTGCGACCGCTCTCTCCCTCTCACATCGAATAGGATCTGCCGATGCGCCGCGTCGTTGTAACCGGTATGGGCGTTGTCTCGCCCCTGGGCTGTGGAACCGAACTGGCGTGGTCGCGGCTGCTCGCTGGCCGTTCCGGGCTGCGGCGCCTGCCCGACAGCATTGTCGAGACCCTGCCGGCCAAGGTTGCCGGTGCCGTGCCGACGAAGGTGGAGGACGCTGAGGGGGGCTTCGATCCCGACAGCGCTATTGCTCCCAAGGACCAGCGCAAGATGGATCGCTTCATTCAGTTCGCGCTGGTGGCGGCGAAGGAGGCGCTGGAGCAGGCCGGCTGGGCGCCGACCGATGACGTGCAGCGGGAGCGCACCGCGACGGTCATCGCCTCCGGCATTGGCGGCTTCCCCGCGATCGCCGAAGCGGTGCGCGTCACCGATACGCGCGGTGTGCGACGGCTTTCGCCCTTCACGATCCCGTCCTTCCTGGTCAATCTTGCGGCTGGTCATGTCTCGATCGACCACGGCTTCAAGGGGCCGATCGGTGCGCCGGTCACGGCCTGCGCCGCCGGCGTGCAGGCGATCGGCGATGCGGCGCGGCTGATCCGGGCGGGAGAGGCCGATATCGCGCTCTGCGGCGGCGCCGAGGCCTGCATCGATCTTGTCGCGCTTGGTGGTTTTGCCGCGGCGCGTGCGCTCTCGACCGGCTTCAATGACGAGCCCGAGCGTGCCTCACGCCCCTTCGACCGGGACCGCGACGGTTTCGTCATGGGCGAGGGCGCCGGCATGCTGGTGATCGAGGCCCTGGAGCATGCGCAGGCGCGAGGGGCTGCGCCGCTGGCCGAGATCACTGGCTATGGCACCAGCGCCGATGCCTATCACATCACCTCAGGCCCGGAAGATGGTTCGGGCGCGCGGCGCGCCATGGAGATCGCCCTGAAACAGGCCGGCCTGCAGCCGCACGATATCCGTCATCTCAATGCGCACTCGACCTCGACGCCGGTCGGCGACCGAGGCGAATTGGCGGCAATCAGAGCGCTTTTCGGTTCCGAGCGCAGCATCGCGATCAGCGCCACCAAATCGGCGACGGGGCACCTGCTCGGCGCGGCCGGCGGCCTGGAAGCGATCTTCACCATCCTGGCGCTGCGCGACCAGATTGCCCCGCCGACGCTCAATCTCGACAACCCGGACGAGGATGCGGCGGGGCTCGATCTCGTGGCGAAGGAGGCCCGCCCGCTCCAGATGGAGCATGCCATCTCCAACGGATTCGGCTTTGGCGGAGTGAATGCGAGCGTGGTGTTAAGGCGGTGGCAGTAGCTCGCGTCAGCTCACAGCGGAATATTGTCGTGCTTGCGCCAGGGCCGCTCGACGTTTTTGGTTCTGAGCATGGCCAGGGCCCGGGCGATCCGGCGACGGGTCGAGTGCGGCATGATCACCTCGTCGACATAACCGCGCTCGGCGGCGACGAAGGGCGACATGAAGCGGTCCTCATATTCCTTGGTCTGGCGTGCGATGGTCTCGGCATCGCCGCCGCGGAAGATGATCTCCACCGCGCCCTTGGCGCCCATCACCGCGATCTGCGCCGTCGGCCAGGCATAGTTGACGTCGGCGCCGATATGTTTTGAGGCCATCACGTCATAGGCGCCGCCGAATGCCTTGCGGGTGATGACCGTGACCAGCGGTACCGTGCATTCGCTATAGGCGAAGAGCAGCTTGGCGCCGTGCTTGATCAGCCCGCCATATTCCTGCGCCGTGCCCGGCAGGAAGCCCGGCACGTCGACGAAGGTGACGATCGGGATCTCGAAGGCGTCGCAATAGCGCACGAAGCGGGCCGCCTTGCGGCTGGCATCGGAATCGAGCACGCCGGCGAGCACCATGGGCTGGTTGGCGACGACGCCGACGGTGCGGCCCTCGATGCGGCCGAATCCGGTGACGATATTGCCGGCATAGGCCGCCTGGATTTCGAAGAAGTCGCCCTCATCGAGCGTCTTCAGGATCAGTTCCTTGATGTCATAGGGTTTGTTCGGATTGTCGGGTACGAGCGTGTCGAGGCTCATGTCGACACGGTCCGGCACGTCGAAACTCGGCCATTCCGGGACGCCGACCGTGTTGTTGGCCGGCAGGAAGTCGATCAGCCGGCGCACCTGCAGCAGTGCCTCGACATCGTTCTCGAAGGAGCCGTCGGCCACCGAGGATTTCGAGGTGTGGACCTTGGCCCCGCCCAGCTCCTCGGACGTGACGGTCTCGTTGGTGACGGTCTTCACCACCTCC
The DNA here is from genome assembly GCF_056396265.1 of Allobosea sp. 05T422_2. Taxonomy (NCBI): domain Bacteria; kingdom Pseudomonadati; phylum Pseudomonadota; class Alphaproteobacteria; order Hyphomicrobiales; family Alloboseaceae; genus Allobosea; species Allobosea sp. 05T422_2. The sequence goes on from NZ_JBFTLD010000032.1 coordinate 20,472, forward strand.
GGGCCGGTGACGAACATGTAGCTGGTGTCGCGGACCATGAAGATGAAGTCGGTCATGGCAGGGGAATAGACGTCGCCGCCCGCGCAGGGGCCCATGATCACCGAGATCTGGGGAATGACGCCCGAGGCCGTGACATTGCGCTTGAAGACCTCGCCATAGCCGCCGAGCGCCGCGACGCCTTCCTGGATGCGGGCGCCGCCCGCGTCGAACAGGCCGACGATCGGGGCCCGCATCTTCAGCGCCATGTCCTGGATCTTGGTGATCTTCTGGGCATGTGTTTCGGAGAGCGAGCCGCCGAAGACGGTGAAGTCCTTGGAGAAGACGAAGACGGTGCGCCCATTGACGGTGCCCCAGCCGGTGACGACGCCGTCACCCGGGATCTTCTCACCCTTCTCCATGCCGAAATCGACGCAGCGGTGCTGCACGAACATGTCGAATTCTTCGAAGGAGCCGTGATCGAGCAGGAGTTCGATACGCTCGCGAGCCGTCAGCTTGCCGCGCTTGTGCTGCGCCTCGATGCGCCTGTCGCCGCCACCCTTGCGCGCGCCCTCGCGGCGGGATTCAAGCTGCTCGAGAATGTCCTTCATGGAAATGCCCCGTCGCCGGTCAGAACGCCTGCGTTCCGGCTTAAGGGGCGAAGGCCATGCTGTCCATCAGCCGTTCGTTCGGGCTTGCGCTATCCGTGTTGGAGCAGAAGCACGGCCGCCGCAAATTCCTGGCGGCGGATCGTTCGCCTGTCGGCGGCGTCCTCATCCTGTCCCCAGATCTCGATCTGATAGTCCTCGTCGAGATGGGCGGCAGTCCATGCCTGCTCTTCGTCCAGCCGTCCGTCGGCGAGGGCCAGCATGAGAATGGCCGAGCCTGAAAGTGTCATCACATTATGCGCTCCGGCGAGCGCCAGAGGCGCGGAGAGATCGGCAACACGCCGGGCGACGGCGTCGAGCAAGCCGGCCGGTTGCGCGGCAAACATCACGCCCTCAGTGAGGGTGAAGCGTGCGCCGAGGGCGGCCTCGGTGCCGGCGACGATCGGGTCCCAGACATCACGCTGGCGTTCGACCAGATTGTCCGGTTCGCTGGCGCGATAGCAGAGCGCGTCGCTGCCGGCATAGCGTACGATCTCGGCGCGCACGGCTTCATGCTGGTCGGACACACCATCGAGCGCGGAATTGACCAGTCGTGTCAGCGGCATGACGGCGGGGTCGATCCGCTCGCCCTGCGCCTGCCATTCCGCAGCGAGTGCCTCGGCGACCGGGCGCGAGGTGATGGCCAAGGGATTCCGGGCCGGTGTCCGGGCCGTCCTGCCATCGAGCGCGACATGGAAGAGCCCGTCGCGTTCGAGCACACCAGCGGTTTCGTAGAAGCGCTTGGGCAGGGCGTTGCGCATCGCGCTTTGCGCCGCGGCAACGGGATCGGGCTGAGGCGTACCCGGCGCACCGAACCGCTGGAGAAATGCATCTGTCGACATGCGGGTCCCATAGCGCATTCGGCGCCGGCGGGAAACGGTTCTGGCGGTGGTTGACGTTAGGAGGAGCGTGCTCTAGACGCCCGTCCTCCCGCGCCTATGCGCGCGGAAATGAACGTGTTGGAGAATGTCATGTTTGAGAGTGCGGGAACCCGGTGACGTTTCGCTTCGGCGGAACGTGATGCAGCGCCGGGTCTGAAATGCAGCATTCGATGCCTGCATGGGGCTCCGGCGCTTGTCATGGTTTCATGCACAGGCTCTACAAACATGAATATCTCCAGGGGCGAGCAGCGCGTGCTGCACGTGCTGGCCCAGGGCGGGCATATCCGTCACCATCGCGGCGATGATGGCCGCATCCACCATGTCGACTGCTTCACCCATGAGGGCTACGTGTTGACCAACCGCACGCTCGAGCTTTTCGGGAGCCTCAGGCGCAAGCGGATGATCGAATCGAGGCAGGGGCGGCCCTATCGCATCTCGCGACAGGGCCGGCTCGCAGTGAGGTCTCAGGCCGACAACCGGTGAGGCCAAGGGGAGGGCCCGTCATGGGCCCTCCCGCTCTAGAACCAAGGACGCAACATGATCATCCGCGACGAGCAACCCGCTGACATTCCCGCAATCCAGGCGCTCATTGGTGACGCCTTCAAGGACGCTTTCCACAGCAACGGGGCGGAAGCGGCGATCGTCGATGGCTTGCGCCGGGGCGGTATGCTGGCCTTGTCCCTTGTCGCCTCCGATGGCGAGGCCCTGCTTGGCCATGTCGCCTTCTCCCCGGTCACGATCGGCGGGCAGGAGCTTGGCTGGTTCGGTCTCGGGCCTCTGGCTGTTCGGCCGGGCATGCAGGGGAGAGGCATAGGGCAGGCTCTGGTGCGCGCCGGGCTCGACAGGCTGAAGACGGCCGGTGCGAAGGGCTGCGTCCTGCTGGGGGCGCCGGGTTATTACGCTCGCTTCGGTTTCGCTGCAGATCCCCGGCTCTGGCTTGCCGATGTGCCGCAGGAGTATTTCCAGGTGCTTGGCTTTGGCGGCCCGCTACCGGCGGGCGAAGTTCGCTACCACGCAGCGTTCGACGCAGGCGAATCCTGAGGAACACGAGCCCGGGTCTTGCGGCTGAGCAGGCGTCAGAATCAGGTTGCCCGGATCCGGCCCAGGAACTGCGCGACCTCGGTATCGAGATGCGCGGATTGGGCGGCCAGCCTGTCGGCGGACTCGGCTACGAAGGCCGCGACCTGACCGGTTTCCGCGGCCACCTTGCTGACGAATTCGATATTGCCGGAGGCCGCGATGGTCTCGTGTGCTGCAGCCTCGATGTTGCGGGCAATCCCCGAGGTGGCTGCGTTCTGCTGTTCGACGACGGTCGCGACTGCCGCCGAAACCTCATTGAGCGAGCCGATGGTCGTGTTCATCGTGTCGATGGCGCGGACGGCTTCACCGCTCGAGTTGCGGATCGCTTCGATCTGGCGCTGGATATCGTCTGTCGCCAGCGAGGTCTGGTGGGCGAGCGCCTTGACCTCCTGAGCCACTAAACGCCGCGGGAGCGGGACCGGGCCTCAGGTCCCAAACCTGTCGCGCCAGGCGGGCTTGGCTCCGGCAAAGGGAAGGGCGGTTGCAGCGTGGACGCCGCGCGCGACGGCTCGAGCGAGGACGTCGGCGGCGGTCGCGCAGAGTTCTGCCAGGGCGAAGGCATCGGGCGGCGCGCCGCTATGACCGGTTGCCGCGGCAAAGACCACGTCGCCGTCGAGCGGCGCATGGACCGGCCTGAGCGCCCGGGCCAAGCCATCATGCGCCGCAAGCGCCAGCCGCTTCGCCTGCGATTTGGTCAGTGCCGCGTCGGTCGCGACGAGTGCGATCGTGGTGTTCTGTCCGGCCCCGCCCTTGAAGCGCAGCCCGAGATCATCGGGCGAGATCAGGGATGGCCAGCCGAGGCCGCCGAACTCACTCGCTTGCTCATAGGGGGCGGCCCAGAAGCAAGGCCCGTCGCCGATCGTGGCACTGCCAACGGCGTTGACGGCGACGAGCGCGCCCACGATCTGACCGGTGGCGGCGCGCGCGCTGGCTGAGCCGAGCCCCCCCTTGAGCGTAGCGGTGGTCGCACCGTAGCCAGCGCCGGCGCTTCCGAGAAAAAACTCAGTGCCGGCATTCTCTGCTGCCGCCTGCGCCAGCGCCCGATAAGGGGCCTCTGCGCCATTGCCCCTGGCCCAGCCCTTGTCGCCGCCATTCAGGAGATCGAACAGGATCGCCTGCGGCACGATCGGCACGCGCATGCCGCCGACGGGGAAGCCGCGACCGTTTGCGGCAAGCGTCGCCATGACCCCGTCAGCTGCGGCCAGCCCCCAGGCGGAGCCGCCAGAGAGGACGATGGCGTCAACATGCTCGACAGTCATTTCCGGTTCCAGCAATGCGGTATCGCGGGTGCCGGGAGCGCCGCCGAGAATGGCGACCGAGGCTACGGTCGGGCGGTCAAACAGGGCGACGGTGACGCCGGTCGCTGCGGCAATATCCTGGGTTTGCCCGACGAGCAGGCCGCGAACATCGGTGATCAGGTTGCGCATCACGAGGGAATGACACCGGGGGGCGTGGGGGAACTTCGCGCTCGCTGGCGCGTCATCGCTACATTACGATCTTTTCATGCTTGCGCCATCGCAGGGTCAGGGGCGCGAGGTCAGCCTTGCCATGATCGCGAACCGGCTTCGAGACCCGCCAGCGACCTGACCTTGTCGATACGACAAACGGAGACCCAGGATGAAACGCATCGCACTTATCGCAGCTTCGTCGGCAGCCGCCCTGGCTGCGACGTTCGCGGTCGCGCAGCCGCAGCCGGTTCCACCTGCCGGCGGCTCCGGATCCTCGCGTGACATGACGCAGCAGGAGCGTACCGACCAGCGCGACCAGCGCCGCACCGAGCAGATGGAAGCCCGCATGAAGGAGCGGCTCGAACGCGCGCAGACACGCATGAACGAGCGCTTTGCCAAATTGCGCGCCGATATGAAGCTCAAGCCCGAGCAGGTCCCGTTGTTCGATGCGGTCGAGAACACGGTGAAGAAGGGCATGGAGCAGCGTCGTCAGGGCTTTGCGGCCATGCGCGAGCAGCGTGAGAATTTCCGCCACGCCGATATCATGGAGCGCCTGGACGCGATGGCCAGCCGTCAGGCGGCACGTGCCACGCGCAGCAAGGAGCTCGCGGATGCCGTTCGTCCGCTCTGGTCTACCTTGAGCGACGAACAGAAGACGGTGGCGCGCCGGGCTGTGCGCGAAGCATTCTCCGAGGGGCGCGCCCGCATGGAGCGGATGGGGGAGAACATGCGCGATCGCTGGCAGGATCGACGCGGCGGCCGGGATCACGATGGTGACGATCGCGGCTCGCGTCGCGGCCGCTACCATAGCGACGACGACAACAACTGATCGCAGCGCGATCGCCTTCACGAGGCGGCTCCTCGGAGCCGCCTTTTTCTGTGCTGCTGTCGGTGGGGCGGTCCGGGTGACGATGCGGAAGAGCTGGATTGCGAAGGTTGAGGCGACCGCGGTCATGAAAAACGGGAGTTTACCATAATCCTTCAAATTGAGTTCATTTTTGAGCGCCTAGGGTCCTCTCAGTAAATCTCGTGAGAGGGGCGTCTCATGAAGGCTCAATCGTCAAACTGGCTGATGAGGATTTTCATCGCCTTCGTTTTCATACTCTGCCTGTTCGGCCCGTATGGTCTTTCGATCCTGATCGGCTGCGTCGGGCTCGGCTGCTATTTCTTTCGCGACGAGGTCGGATCGCATCTCTGACGAAGGATCATCCGGCGGCGCTGCGGCCATCTGGGCGTGCTTCATAGAGGGGGGCGGCTCCTGCGGGCCGCTCCTTTTGCTGTTTTGCTCAGGCCCTGCGGCCAATCCTGCAACGCTGAACCGGAGCCTGTAGTAGCTCCCCCGCTTCCATCCCGCGGGATCAAACATGTTGATCCCGCGCAAGGTTGAGATAGCTTCCATGCGGGATCTGGGGGGTGGGGCAACGCATGAGAGACGCCGTGGTTCTTCGCGTTCTTGCCTCGGCGGGGTTGGCCTCCCTGTCCTTGTTCTGCCCAGGCTTTGGTCGCGCGGAGGAAGTCCTTCCGGCGTTCCAGGCGGATTTCGAGACAGCCTGCATCGCGGCCGAGGACTGGAAGATCTCGTCGCTGCTGGACAAATCGGTTCGTGCCGATCGTATCCGATGCGTCGGCGAACAGGGGACCGGAGATGGCGGGCGCGTCCTCAGCGTTACCGTCAAGCCGGGCGATGCCTATGATCCCGATCCTGGCTCCTCGGCGACGGAGCGCGCCGAGATTCAGATGACGCGCGAGCTCATCCGCTTCGATACCACGACCTGGTACAGCTTTCAGTTCCGTGTCGAGGCCCCGTGGCTGACACGAAAGAACCGCACCGTCATCCAGCAGATCAAGCAGAATATCGATCCGCGCTACGAGAAGGGCAGGGGCGGAGAAGAGATCTGCGATCCCGGCAATCCGCTTTTCAAGATCGAGGTGGATTCGGACGGCAAGACTCCGGTCTTCCGCGCGAAGAGTGCCGGCACCGAGACATGTGGCGACAGCGTCGGGCAGGTCCATTTCTGTGGCGACTGGCCAATCGCCCCGGGCCACTGGCACCGGGTCAATGTTTCGATACGGCCGAGCCAGAAGGCCGGTGAGAGCCATCTGCAGCTCTGGCTCGATGGGCGCGCCTGCCCAGCCTATCGCGGCGTACTCGGATATCCGCGCTACGGCATGACGAAGGCAGGCAAGCCGGTCATCGACGCGCAGCCGCGCTTCGGCATCTATCGCGATGCTTTGCCCGATGTCTCGCAGACCATCCAGTTCAATGACATCGCCTTCTGGACCCGGAGCCCCGCCGGACATCCGGCGTGGAGCGGTATCGATATCCCATCGGATTGAAGGCGCTGCTTGGGGAAGACGGCGGACCAGTACGCGGACGGCCCGGTCCATTCGTCGTGCGCGCCCGTCTGGGCAGGCCGCGGGACGCACCTGCCGAGGGCTCGAACTGAAAAGGGCGGCTCCGAAGAGCCGCCCTTTTCTGATTCCGATCGGAGCTTCGCAGCCCGAGCCTGCAATGCAGGATCAGCGCGAGTAGAACTCGATGACCAGGTTCGGTTCCATCTGCACCGCGTAAGGCACGTCCGACAGGGTCGGGGTGCGGGTGTAGGTGGCCGAGAACTTGGTGTGGTCGGCATCGATGTAGTCCGGCACGTCGCGCTCGGCGAGCGCAGCCGATTCGATCACGATGGCGAGCTGGCGGGAGGATTCCTTCACCGCAATCACGTCACCCGGCTTGACCTGGTAGGACGCGATGTTGACGCGCTTGCCGTTGACCGTGACGTGGCCGTGGTTGACGAACTGGCGAGCAGCAAACACCGTCGGGACGAACTTGGCGCGGTAGATCACCGCGTCGAGACGGCGCTCGAGCAGGCCGACGAGGTTCTCACCCGAGTCGCCCTTCAGGCGGATCGCCTCGGCGTAGTAACGACGGAACTGCTTCTCGGAGATCGAGCCGTAATAGCCCTTCAGCTTCTGCTTGGCGCGCAGCTGCGTGCCGAAGTCCGACGGCTTGCCCTTGCGGCGCTGGCCGTGCTGGCCGGGGCCGTATTCACGACGGTTGACCGGGGACTTCGGGCGGCCCCAGATGTTCTGACCGAGGCGGCGGTCAATCTTGTATTTCGCCTCATGACGTTTCGACATATCGCGTGTCCTCTTGGTTCGCGAGTTGAGGACCGCGCCCTCCTGTCCCCGTTTCCAGGGCGACAGATCCGGCTCTCGACGAGCGGATCACGGGTGCGGAAAAAGTCGCGCGGGCCCTGATGGACCCGCGCGACGAGAGCCCTATAGGCGCAGGAGCCCCCGCAAGTCAAATCCCTTGGGGCTATGCCTGGGGATCGCTGCTCAGTTCATCAGTGGAAATGGCTCGATCAAGACCTGGGACAGCCCGTAACCCGCGAGGGCAATTCGCAGCGGTCCGCTGATGCAGGCCCCGCTCGTGAAGATCGCCGGTGCGTCGCCAGCCGCGCTGAACGGTGGGGGCGCCGCAGGGCCCAGCAATTGGGAAATCCGCCGGGCGATGGCCGGGGCAGGGTCGATCCAGCTGACGGACCACGGTGCCACCCGGCGCATGCGTTCGAGCAGCAGTGGATAATGCGTGCAGGAGAGGGTGATCACGTCGGTCCGTACGCTGTCGCGTTCGACGAAGCAGGGCTCGAGTTCCGCAAGGATTGCCGCGTCGTCGACCGTTTCACCCTTGAGCGCGGCTTCGGCGAGGCCGGCAAGGCCGGTCGAGCCGACCAGCGTGACCTCGCAGCGCGCCGCATAGGCCTCGATCAGGCCGCGCGTATAGTCGCGGGCGACGGTTCCAGGCGTCGCCAGGACCGAGATCAGTCCGCTGCGGGTGGTCTCGGCTGCTGGCTTGATCGCCGGGACGGTGCCGACGAAGGGGATGGTGAAGCGGGCGCGCAGCGCCGGCAGCACCAGAGTCGAGGCGGTGTTGCAGGCGATCACCACAAGATCAGGATGACAGCGCGCAATCAGCCGCTCCATGACCTGCAGGACGCGGTCGACAAGCTCCGCCTCGCTGAGCCGGCCATAGGGGAAGCCGGCGTCATCGGCGGCGTAGACGATGCGTGCGTCCGGGCGGGCGCGCGTGGTTTCGGCCAGCACTGTCAGGCCGCCCAGCCCGGAATCGAAGACCAGAATGGTGGGTTGGCGGCGTGGCATCACGGCTGCGCCATAGGCTGTTCCGGCCAGAAGATCGACCCGCATGCGTCGGCGCCTGCACAGGAGATGGATGAGCGCTTCATTGGGCCAGAGCCCGGTTAAGGAGTGGTCAAGGAACTCCTGGCCGCCATGATTCTATTTAATTGACTCTGTCCACTAATTGGCACGATCCTGATCCTCGGAGATCATCATGGCCGCCACAGATAGCCCCGCGATCGCTGCGATCCGACGCTTCAACCGCTTCCACACGCGCTGGATTGGAGCACTTGGTGGCAGCCTGCACGGCTCCGGTTTCGCGTTGGCCGAGTCGCGCGTGCTCTATGAGTTGGCTCAACGTGACGATTGGCTCGCAAGCGAGTTGGCACGCGAGCTTGCCCTCGATCCCGCCTATCTCTCCCGCATTCTCAAGGGCTTTGCTGCTGCCGGCTGGCTGAGACGCGAGCGTTCTCCCGACGACGGGCGGGCTTCGCACCTGCTGTTGACGCGAGAGGGGCATGACGCCTTTCGGCCGCTGGATGAAGCGTCGCGCGATCAGGCCGGCTCGATTCTGGCGCGGCTCGGACAGGCTGAACAGGCGGATCTGGTCGAGGCGCTGGGAACCGCCGAGCGGCTATTGTCAGGAGCCTGCGAGCGGAAGTGGCAACCGCTCATCCGCGAGCACAGACCCGGCGATATCGGTTGGGTGATATCGGCGCATGGCCGGCTCTATGCGGAAGACTATGGCTGGGACATCAGCTTCGAAGCGCTGGTCGCGGAGATCGCGGCGAAATTCCTGCGGGACTTCGTGCCTGGCAAGGAGCGCTGCTTCATTGCGGAACTGGACGGGATGCCCGTGGGCTCGGCCTTCGTAGTTCGAGAGTCGGACGAGGTCGCCAAACTTCGGCTCGTGCTGGTCGAGAAGCGCGGGCAGGGGCTCGGTCTCGGCAAGGCGCTGGTGCAGGAGGCGGTCGGCTTCGCGCAATCGGCTGGTTATCGGCGCATGATCCTGTGGACCAATGATATACTGCACGCTGCGCGTGGTATCTATCTTGCCGCCGGCTTCAGGCTCATCGCCGAGGAGGCGCACCATTCCTTCGGGCAGGATCTGGTGGGGCAGAACTGGGAGCTGGAACTGGGACGCTAAGCCTTCAGCCGCGCCACGGCCGCCGCCGCCGCCCGCCCCGCCAAGGTCGCGCCGCCGACCGTCATCGCACCGCCGCCGGCCGTCGCCTCGCCCGCGATCCAGATGCGACCGCCGATCGGCTCGGCAAGCCTGTCCCGGGCCGCCTCGAAGCCGGGGCGGCATACCGAATAGGAGCCATGCGAGAACGGATCGGTCCACCAGGCGGGGAATGACACGCCGGTGACGGCCTTGCGAAAGCTCGCGCCGACCATCTTGGCCAAAAGCTCGGTCACATGATCCCGTGCGGCGGCGGTTCCCGCGCGGGAAAGGTCGCGCGCATAGTCCCCGCCGCAATAGGCGATGACGATGTCCTTGTCGTCCGGGAAGAGGTCGACATTCATCATCGCCTTGGGTGAACCGGCTTCAAGATAGCTCATGCCGGGCTTGATGCCGAAGCGATCACCCTCGACCTTGAGCGCGATCTTGGTGAGGGCGCCCATGCCGATTCCATTCAGGGCGTCGCGGGTTCGGGCAGGCAGTGCAGGCGTGAAGCGAATGTCGCCGGCCTTCAGAACGCCGACCGGCACGGTGACGATGCAGGCGCGTGCCTTCAGCGTTCCCGAGCGCGTCGTGATCTCGACGCCGGGCCCGTCCCAGCGAATGGCTTCGACCGGTTCGCCAAGGCGGATATCGAGCCCTTCGCCATGGCGCGCGACAAGATTGCCGTAGCCCGAAGGGACGACGAAATCGTCGCCGCTCCACAGGCGTTGGTAGTCGCGCGCCGAGATGCGATCGGATTCCTCCCCGATCGAGAGCAGCAACCCGGAGGTGGCGACGGGCGTCATATCCGGGCCGAGGTCTCCGAGCAGCTCGGCAACCGAGAGATCGCGCTTCGAGATATCGACGGTTTCGAGCTTGCGGTCGATTTGCCTGAAGGCACCGCGCCGTTTGACCCGCTCGGCATCCGACATCGGTTGCCCGTTGGCGAAAACCTGGAAGCCGCCGCCCCAGGATTCATTCGGCGTCGGGATACCGAGATCGGCGGCGATCTTCACCCAGGGATTTCGCTCCGCCCAGTGGATGAACATCGCGCCGGCGTCGTAGGCGGCGCCAAGCGAGGTGTCGGTGAAGGCACGGCCACCGACCCGGTTGCGGGCCTCGATGATCACGACCTGGCGTCCCGCCGCTTTCAGTTCGCGTGCGGCTGCGATTCCGGCTGCGCCTGCGCCGATGACGACGACATCGAGATCGCCGGCCAAGGCAGGGCCGGGCGCGCCCGCAGCGGCTGCGGCGAGCGCAGTTGAGCCCATGAGAAAGGTCCGGCGGTCGAGCATCATCAACAATGTCCGCAGCGGTCTGGCGCCATGATGCGCGACTGCTTGTGCGTTGCAATACGCAACCTGCTTTGCGGCCGGATCACGGCAATCACGAGATCGGGAGGAGGGCGCGAGCGGGGCTGAGTTCCGGGGGGATGTCTGCAGTATAGAATACATATAAATTAGAACGCTTCTCCATTGGATGGATTCTATTGTTACTTCCTTGATTGAGAATCGATTGACAGAATTCGACTCTATTTCTATCGAGTGCTGGCTTTACTGAATTGATAAAGCTTAGTTTTCAGCAATTTTAAACTGCAGGCTGCGCATCCAATGCATTGGCAGCGCCGGCAGGGGCGGGGTTCTGACTATGGGTGGGCATTCTGGCGGGCTGCGTTGCGGCGTGGCGCTTGGCGTTCTTGTGTTGATGACAGCGTCACAAGCTGGTGCACAGCAGCGTGTTCAGGCCGCACAGCAGCCGGTTTTTCCTCAATCGGCCGAGGGACCCGTCGTTCTGGACACCATTACCGTGCAGGGGGAGGGAATCAGTGGTGCGCCGCTGATCGCCGGGCCGACGACGACCCGCACGACCCGCGAAGAACTCGACAGGCAGCAGGTCCAGAGCATTTCCGACCTGGCCAACCGGGTCGAAGCGGGCATCAGCTTCAATCGCCAGAATAACAGCATCAATATTCGTGGTCTCGATGGCCCGCGCGTGCTGACCACGGTCGACGGCATCAGGCAGCCGTTCCTGACCGACACCCGGATCGATCGCAGTTCGACCAACGCCTTCGACTTCGATGCGTTGTCCACGCTCGACCTGCTGCGCGGCGGCAGCGGCGCCAGCGTGCTCGGCTCCGGGGCTCTGGGGGGCGTGCTTGCCGTCCGAACGCTCGACCCCAAGGACCTGATCAAGGGCGGCCGCCAGTTCGGTGCGCTCGCAAAGACCGGCTATGACAGTACCGACGAGGCCTGGTTCGGCAGTGCCGCAGTCGCGGCGCGGCTCCAGCAGACCTATTTCCTGCTCCAGGGTAGTTTCCGCGACGGGCATGAAACAGGCAACAGGGGGACGATCGACAGCATCGGACCGACCCGGACGATGCCGAACCCGACGGATTTCACGCAATACGGGCTGCTCGCGAAGATCCAGCACTATGTCGACGATGTGCACCGGTTCGGCATTACCGGCGAGTTGTTCAAGCGCGAGGACAAGGTCAACGTCCTCACCTCGACCGTGTCGCCCACCGGCAATTTCCGCCCGGGAAACTATGACACCGGCGAGGATGTCGAGCGTCAGCGCGTCTCGCTGACCTATGATTACAAGCTGCCGGGTGGCTTCCTCGACGAGGCCCACGCCAATCTCTACTGGCAGAACGTCAAGCGTAACGCGCTGGTCTCAGCCTACCGCTTCACCAGCGTCATCGGTCCCTATACCCGCAACAACGAAACCGAGCAGGAGGCCTTCGGCTTCAACGGCCATGTCGTGAAGAGCTTCCAGACTGGCATCTTCTCGCACGGCATCACGCTCGGCACCGAACTGCGCACGACGACGCTGAACCAGTATTCGGCCGGTGTCGACAATTGCCGCCGCCCCTATACCGGCGCCTTCACCGCCTGCAACAACCTGCACACCAATCAGGCCGACCAGCCGAAGGTCGACGGCAATGCGATCGGCGTTTTCGCGTATGACGAGATCGGCATGCTCGACAACCGCCTGCGCCTCACGCCCGGTGTTCGGTTCGACTGGTATGAGGAGAAGCCGCAGAACACGCCGGCCTACACCAATGGCGGCTCCAGCCCGGTCGGCTTGCCGCCGTCCTCCAGTGACAGCGCCTGGTCGCCGCGGGTGCGGCTTGAATACGACGTCCTCAAGGACGCCGGCATGTTCAAGGATGTTACAGCTTTCGCGCAGTGGTCGAAGGGTTTTCGCGCGCCGACTGCAAGTGAGCTCTATGGCCGCTTCGGGGCGGTTGGGACCTATCTGCGCATCGGCGATCCCACGCTGCGCCCTGAAACCAGCAACGGCATCGATGTCGGCTTCCGCTTCGGTGACCGGGCCTTCGGTGGTTCGGTGACATATTTTCACACCAATTACCGCAACTTCATCGAGACCGTGCAGATCGCGCCGCCGAATGCACTCTATCCGCAGGGCGGCATTCAGGGGCCGCGGAACGTCGCGCGGGCCGAGATCCAGGGCGTCGAGGCGAATTTCCAGTATGCCTTCGCCGAGAACTGGCTGGCGCGCGGCTCCTTCGCCTATACCCGGGGTCAGAACAAGGACACCGACACGTTCCTGAACTCGATTCCGCCGATGCAGGGTATCGTCGCAATCGCCTATGGAACAGACATCTGGGGCGCCGAGGTCTCGACCAAGCTCGCTGCCGCACGTGACGACGTCGCTGCAACGACCGGCACGAATGCCGGTTTCAAGGCTCCGGGCTATGCGCTCTTCAATGCTTCGGCGTGGTGGCGGCCGACGAAGCTCGCCGATATCGAGCTGCAGGTCGGCGTCTACAACATCTTCGACCGCAAGTACTTCGATGCGGTCAACGTTCCGACGGGCACGCTTGCCCAGGCGCGCGACTACTACACCGAGCCGGGCCGCACGGTGAAGGCGACGTTGAAGTACCAGTTCTAGAGTCACCCCGCGGGCGGAGTAACAAGAAGGGCCGGGCAGGGATGCTCCGGCCCTTCCGGTTCGTCACGAAGGGGAACGTCTATTCGCCCTCGGGGGCTTTCACCGGGCGCGGATGTCGGGGCCCCTCCGCCAGGGATTTGAACACGCCGCGCAGGGTGCGCGCCTCCTGCTCGGTCATCTCCAGGCGATGCAGGATGTCGCGCAGATTGGCGGTCATGACCGGCTTCTTGCCGGGCGGGAAGAAGCCGCAGCGCTCGAGTTCGCCTTCGAGATAGCCGAACATCGAAAACACCGTCTCACGAGTCGCGGGCGGGGAGGGATTGTTCTCGCGGAAGGGCGGCTCGCCATCCGTCGTCTTGAACCACTCGTAGCCGGCCAGCAGCACGGCCTGCGCGAGATTGAGCGAGGCGAAGGCCGGGTTGACGGGAAAGGTCAGGATCGCGTCGGCGAGCGAGATCTCTTCATTGGTCAGTCCGATGCGCTCGCGACCGAACAGGATGCCGACGCGCTCGCCGCCGCCGACACGCTCGGCCAGGGACGGCATCACCTCGGCTGGCGTGAAGACGCGCTTCATCTGGCCGCGTTCGCGGGCGGTGGTGGCGAGCACATGATTGAGATCGGCCGTCGCGGCGGCGGCGTCAGGGTAGAGCCGGGCATTCTCGAGGATATGGGTCGCACCGGAGGCTGCGGCGGTTGCACCCTTCTTGAGGCCTCCACCGGCGGGCCAGCCATCGCGAGGGGCCACGAGTCGCATCTCGGAAAGGCCGAAATTCGCCATGGCGCGAGCGCTCATGCCGATGTTCTCGGCCATTTGCGGTTCGACCAGAATGATGACCGGGGCGGGGGTTCGCGTGGCGGGGCGGGTGCGGTCAGTGCCTGAGCCGGTCATCGGGTACTCTGTGATATCGGTCTCGCCCGGTTCTGGGACCGGGCTCGAAAGCCCGATCCTATCAGCCTGCGGCAAGAGCGGCGTCAAGCGCTACGGCGCAGGCCAAAGCCGAACCCGGCCTCCACCTTGGTGTCCATCCTGCGCTGCTGCGGTATCCGTTCTTCCTTGATCCGGAAGCTGGAGACGAGGCCGTTCAAGCGCTGGATCTGGCCGGTGAGCGAGCTGGCCGACGCGGCGCTCTCCTCGGCGAGGGCTGCGTTCTGCTGGGTCATCTCGTCCATATGGGCGACGGTCTGGCTCATCTCATCGATGCCGTTGGCCTGCTCGGCCGAGGCTGCGGAGATGTCTGAGACAGTGGCGGAGACCTTTTTCGAGGCTTCGACAATCTTTCCGAGCGCCTCGCCGGCCGAACGGACCAGTCCGACACCTTGTGCGACCTCGACACCCGATTCGCTGATCAGCGAGGTGATGTCCTTGGCCGCTTCCGAGGAGCGCTGGGCCAGGGTGCGGACCTCCGAGGCGACCACCGCAAAACCCTTGCCGGCATCGCCGGCGCGGGCTGCCTCGACGGCTGCGTTGAGCGCAAGCAGGTTCGTCTGGAAGGCGATCTCGTCGATCACCGACGTGATATCCGAGATCTTGCGCGAGGCCTGCTCGATCCGCGCCATCGCGGCGACGGCATCGGTGACGATCGCACCGCCCTTCTCTGCAACTTCGGTCGCCTCGTTGGCCAGCAGAACGGCCTGGCGGGACGACAAGGCCGATGCCTTGACGGATGCGGCGAGCTCTTCCGTCGTCGCGGCGGTTTCCTCGAGCGAGGAGGCCTGCTCCTCGGTGCGCTTCGAGAGGTCGTCGGCGCCCATATTGATCTCGCGTGCGGCATTGGCGACGTCGACCGAGGTCGTCTGGATCGTCGCGACGGTCTCGGAGAGGCGGTTCACCGCGCGGTTGAAGTCGTCGCGGAGCTTGAGATAGTCGGCTGCGACATTGTCGTCGATGCGGTAGGTCAGATCGCCCTGAGCGAGCATTTCCAGGCCAGCGGCGAGCAGCCCGACGACATGCTGCTGTTCCCTAGCGAGCATCGCCCGCTCGGCCTCGACGCGCTGGCGCTCTGCCTCGTTGCGGCGACGCTCTGCATCGGTCAGGCGTTCCTGCTCGGTGGTCTGAGCTTCGAGCCGGCGCATCTCGAGGCCGTTTTCTTTAAAAATCAGCACGGCCCGGGCCATTTCGCCGACTTCATCGCGACGCGTCTGGCCCTCGATCTCGGCATCGAAATCGCTGGCGGCGAGCCGCTCCATCGTGCCCTTCAACCGGGCCAAGGGGCCGGTGATGCTCTTCGCCGACATCCACATCGCACCACCCAGGCCAATCAACAGGCCAAGCAGGCTGCCGCCGATGACAATGGCGATGGTGCGCTTAGTCTCCGAGCTCAACCTTGCGCTGGTCGTCTCGGTATCCTTTCCGAGCATGTTGTTGAAATCGGTGATGTTGCGGACGACCGCGGTGAGCTTGCCGTCGAGTTCGTCCATCACGGCCAACGCCCGTTCGTTTTCGTCATTGGCGCCGTAATAGAGGGCGCGATCGACGCCCACCTTGATGTCGGTGACCTGCTTGGTCAGGGCATCGTATTCGGCGGCCCGCTCCGGAAGGTGGGACTGTCCCTCCTTCAGCAGTTCGAGCGCCTGACCATAGGAGCGCTGCAACTGGCTCTGGGCATTGCGCGCACCATCCGTCTCGCGAGGATAGGCAATGACCTTGTAGGCCTGAGCCAGAATATCATTTGCGGCGCGCGCCGAACGGGCTGTGGCAAGCGTCGCCTTGCTGCGCGAATTGATCAGCTCGGAATAAGTGCTGTCGACTTTGCTCAACTGCACGCTGCCAAGAATCGTCGCGGCCACGCCAATCAACCCGACAATCAGCATCGCAGCTGCGATCTTGATGCTGATACGAATATTACCTAACGTCATGCTGATCGGCCCTCGAAGCGCTCGCAACAGCTGGAGCTGCGCAGCTCCGTGGCATTTCGGCGTTAAGAAAGCTGAAATTGATCGATCGGCGCGCGTTTGTTTTCTGTACGAGACCTTTGGAGGCGGGGTCCGGCCATGAGCCGCGCAAGTATTCTTGCGGCCTGAACTGCATGGCCGGCGCCCTGTTTTGGTCCTTTCGGGCCCCGCCGGGACCCCGAAACGGCAGGGGAGCGCCTCAGCGCTCCGCCGCCGCCTCCACAGCACGCATCACGCGAAGCATGTTGCCGCCCGCGAGCTTCTCCAGGTTCTCTTCCGACCAGCCACGGCGAATCAATTCGGCGATCAGGGCCGGGAAGGTCGAGTTGTCCTCCAGTCCTTCCGGCGCGGTGCCGCCGAAGAAGTCCGAGCCAATGCCGATATGGTCGTAGCCGATGCGCTTGGCGAGATAGTCGAGATGGTCGCAATACTGCGCCAGCGTCGCCGTCGGGCGCGGGCCGGATTTGGCGACGATCTCTGCCTCGGCCTTCTTGTAGTCCATGCCGTCCGGTGTCTTGCCGTACTGGTCCTTGGCGGGACGGTGCCAGTCGCGCGAGGCCTGGTTGATGAAGTCAGGCACGAAGGTCGCCATGACGATGCCGTTGTTCCCGGCGACGCGATCGAGCACATCGTCAGGCACGTTGCGGGGGTGGTCGCAGAGCGTGAACGCGTTCGAATGGGACCAGACGAGCGGCGCATTGCTGACGTCGAGCGCATCATGCATCACCTTCGGCGAGACATGGGCCAGGTCGACGATCATGCCGAGCCTGTTCATGCGACGGACCACGTCCTTGCCGAAGGCGGAAAGCCCGTTATGGCGCGGGGCATCGGTCGCCGAATCGCACCAGTCATGCGTGCCGTTATGGCAGAGCGTCATCAGGCGCACGCCAAGGGCTGAATAAGCATCGAGGGCGTCGAGCTCGTTGTCTATCGCCGAGCCGTTCTCGATCGTCATGAACAGGGCGATCCTGCCCTCGGCCTTCGCAGCCTCGACATCGGCGGCGGAGAGGCCCGGGCGGAAGACCTTCGGATGCTTCGCTAGTACATTCTGCATCAGCGCGATCTGGGCCAGCGCGAAGCCGGCGGGCTTCGGGTGGTTCGGCGGGACATAGGCTGCGAAGAACTGGCCCGCAAGCTTGCCCGCCTGCATGCGCGGAATGTCGGTGTCGGTCTCGGGATGGACCTTGGTCAGGTCATAGGCCGCGACATCGCCCTTCGCCTTGGCATCGAGCCGGATCACATAGGGCAGGTCGTTATGGCCGTCGATCAGCGGGGCGCGCTCGAGCAGAGCGAGCGCCGCGGCATAGGCATTGTCCTGGACTGGAGTTTTGGCGAGGGCCATGGCGCACCTTGGAGGGGATTCGAAACGGTGGGGATCGTGGCAGGGCTTTGCAGGCGAGGCGAGGGGCGATGACGCATGCCGGCTCGCTGTCTGGTGCGTGCGGCGTCAGGCCCGAGCCTGACCCGGTCTCCTGGCGAAGCATAATTCCCGGCGGCGGCAAGCGCCCCCGGGAATGACGGCATCTTCGCCTCAGGTGAAACGGGCCGGTGCAAACGGGGCAGGATCGACGAAGACCTTCTCGCCGGTCACCATCTCGGCAACCATGCGCCCGGTCACTGCGGCCAGCGTCAGCCCGTGATGGGCATGACCGAACGAGAACCAGAGATTGCGGTGCTTCGGCGCCGGGCCGATGATCGGCATCATATCAGGCGTGCAGGGGCGGTTGCCGAGCCAGGGCTCGGCATCGACCCGCTCGCCGAGCGGGAACAGCGTCTTGGCGATCGGTTCTGCGCGAGCGAGCTGAACCGGCGTCTTTGGCGAGTCGCGCAGCGCGAACTCGGCGCCCGTGGTCAACCGAATGCCCTTCACCATCGGAGCCAGGAAATAGCCGCGCTCGGTGTCGAGGACAGGGTGGTTCAGCACGGCGTTGCCGAGCGGCTTGTAGTGCATGTGGTACCCGCGCTTGACCGCGAGTGGCAGGTGGTAGCCGAGCCGGTTGGTCAGGACATCGGCCCAGGGGCCGAGCGCGATCACTGCGTCATGTGCGCTGGCGCGGGTGCCGTCGGCGAGCGCGATGCTCCAACCCTGGCCGTCCTGCGCGAGCGTGCCGGCATCGCCCTGCGCAAGTTGTCCGCCGAGCTTTTCGAACAGAGCGACATAGGCCTTCGACAGGCCAAGCGGGTCGATCACCGTGACCGGGTCGGTCCAGTGCAGGCCGCCGATCAGGCTCTGGTCGAGATGGGGCTCCTCGGCTCGCAGCGTCGCGACATCGAGCGGGCGGTAGTTCAGCCCGAATTCCTTGTTCCACTTGGCCGCCTCGGCCAGC
>NZ_JBFTLD010000033.1:0-38753 GCF_056396265.1 Allobosea sp. 05T422_2
CCCACCACCCACCAGTTGTCCGGCGGCCAGCAGCAGCGCGTCGCCCTCGCCCGTGCGCTCGCCCGGCGGCCGCGGCTGATGCTTCTGGACGAGCCCTTCTCCGCCCTCGATACCGGGCTGCGCGAGACCATGCGCCGCAAGGTGGCCGACGTGCTGCGAGAATTCGCGGTGACCGCGATCCTCGTCACGCATGACCAGGGCGAAGCGCTCGGCTTCGCCGACCAGCTCGTCGTGCTGAAGGAGGGCCGACTGGTCCAGGCCGGGCCGCCACGGCTTCTCTACATGCAACCCCTCAACCCCGCGATCGCTCGTTTCCTCGGCGACGCGATCCTGCTGCAGGCGGAGCTGGCCGATGGCGCGGCGCGCTGCGCACTCGTCCAGATTGCGATCACCGACCGAACCCGGCGCGGCCCGGCAACGATCCTGCTGCGCCCCGAACAGCTTCGCCTGCGGCCATCGGCCGCCTCAGAGCTCGCTGGCGGCACCGGAGGGAGGATCGTCGAGGTCGAGTTCGGCGGCGCCAGCAGCCTCGTCACGATCGCGCTCGATGCGGATACGGACACCCTGCTGCAGTTGCGCTCATCCGACCTGTCCCCGCCGGAGCCGGGAACGCATGTGGCGATCGAGGTCTCCGGCGCGGCCTACCCGTTCGATGGCGCGACCGCCCTGGAGCCTGCCGGGAAGGCGAAGCGCTAACGCATCGACCCGAAGAGTGGATTGCGGTTTTCGGAAAAGCCGATGCAAACACAGCCGGCTTCCTCCGGCGGGTCCGGGGGCTGTCAGCCCTCGACCAGCCGCCGTGCGATCACCTGCGCCTGAATCTCCGCCGCACCCTCAAAAATGTTCAGGATGCGGGCGTCACAGAGGACGCGGCTGATCGGGTATTCCAGCGCAAAACCATTGCCGCCATGGATCTGCAGCGCGTTATCGGCGGCGGCCCAGGCAACCCGGGCGCCGAGCAGCTTGGCCATGCCGGCCTCGAGATCGCAGCGGCGCTCGGCGTCCTTCTCGCGAGCGGCGAAATAGGTGAGCTGGCGGGCGATCAGGATTTCAGCCGCCATCATCGCGAGCTTGTCGGCGACGCGCGGGAAGGCGATCAGCGGCTTGCCGAACTGGATGCGCTCCTGCGCATAGCGCAGCCCCAGATCGAAAGCCGATTGCGCCACGCCGATGGCGCGCGCCGCCGTCTGGATTCGGGCCGCCTCGAAGGTCTGCATGAGCTGCTTGAAGCCCTGGCCTTCGACGCCACCGAGCAGGTTCCCGGCCTTGACCTCGAAACCGTCGAAGGCGAGCTCGTATTCCTTCATCCCGCGATAGCCGAGCACCTCGATCTCGCCGCCGGTCAGTCCGGCAACCGGGAACGGGTCTTCGTCCGTGCCGCGCGGCTTTTCGGCAATCAGCATGGAGAGGCCGCGATAACCCGGTGCGTCCGGATCGGTGCGGACAAGCAGCGTCATGATATCGGCGCGAACGGGATGGGTGATCCAGGTCTTGTTGCCATGGACCTTGAAGACATCGCCATCCCGCACCGCCTTGGTGCGCAGCGAAGCGAGGTC
This sequence comes from Allobosea sp. 05T422_2, assembly GCF_056396265.1. NCBI lineage: Bacteria > Pseudomonadati > Pseudomonadota > Alphaproteobacteria > Hyphomicrobiales > Alloboseaceae > Allobosea > Allobosea sp. 05T422_2. The sequence continues at coordinate 1,557 of NZ_JBFTLD010000033.1, forward strand.
CGAGCGGGTATTGGGCTCGGTGAAGACGGCCGTCGGCAAGGTCTCGCCCGCGGCGATCTTCGGCAGCCAATGCGCCTTCTGCTCCGGCGTGCCGCCACAGAGGATGAGCTCGGCCGCGATTTCGGAGCGGGTGCCGAGCGAGCCGACGCCGATATAGCCGCGCGAAAGCTCCTCCGAGACGACGCACATCGAGACCTTGCTGAGGCCCATGCCGCCGAATTCCTCGGGAATGGTCAGGCCGAAGACGCCGAGCTCGGCCATTTTCTCGACGACCGGCATCGGGATGTAGTGGTTCTCCAGATGCCATTCGTGCGCATGCGGCGTCACCTCCGCCTCGCAGAAGCGGCGCATCTCGGAGCGGATCGCTTCCAGGGTCTCGTCGAGGCCGGGATCGCCGACACTGGCGAGCCCCTGCGACTGGCTGAACAAGGCGACGAGGCGCGCGCGGTTTTCCGGCGTGTTGCCCTCGGAGATCAGGGTTTCCGCCGCTTCGCCACGCGCGGCGGCGATCGACTTCTGGCCAAGGCCGAGCGCCGGGAGCCTGACGATCTCGCCCTGGCTCATCGGGATGCCGCCAAAGATCTGGGCTGCATATTCACCGGCGCCGACGCGCAGCGCGTAATCCTCGGTGGCGCCGTAGCGGTCCTCCACCTGCAGGCGCTCGCCATAGGCCTTCAGCTCTCGCAACGCCATGACATAGGTCGCGAGCCAGGACAGGCCATGCGCCGCGTGCTGCTCGGCTTCGAGCCTCGAAGACGAGATCTTGCCGTCGACCAGCACCTTCTGGCGTACCGCAGCGATCGCCTGGTCGAGCAGCGTCTCGAAGCCTGGCAGCGCGGCACCGATCAGCTCGACGGCGGAGCCAGGGGCCTCGGAGTGGCGGGCGACGTTGGCGCTCATGATCTCTCTCCCTTTGTTGCGACGCAGCATAGGAGAGAACCTGGCGAATCCGAAATCCACCTTTCGGCTGGGGGCCAGACTATTTTCGACTGGCCAGCACGACGCCGAGCACCGCCACAGCCATGCCGACGAGCTGGAGCGGCGTCAGCGTCTCCCCGAAGAGCAGCCACGCCTCGACCGCGACGGCCGGCGGCACGAGATAGAGGAAGGTCGCGGTGCGCGAGACTTCGCCACGCCGGATCAGCCAGAGATAGAGCCCGATTCCACCGAGCGAGAGCGCCAGGACCGACCAGGCCAGCACCAGGGCCATGGTCAGGTTCCACTCGATCCGCATCGGTTCGAGCGCATAGGCGACGGGCAGCGTGACGAGGAAGGCCGCGGTGTACTGCCAGGCGGTCACGGTCCGCAGATCGCCGGTGACGATGCGCTTCTTCTGATAGAAGGAGCCGAAGGTCACGGCGAACATCGCGACGATATTGACGCCGACCGGCAGCAGGATGCCGGCGAGCGCCTGCGGATCGACGCCGACCAGCTTCGGCTCGAGCACCAGGGCGATGCCGAGGAAACCGCAGAGAATCCCGGCCCAGCGCACCGGCGAGATGCGTTCGCCGACCAGAAGGGGGGAAAACAGCGCAGTCAGCACGGGCTGAAGGCCGGCAATCAGGCCGGAAACTCCGGCCGGCAGGCCATGGCGCACCGCCCACCAGACGCCGCCGAGATAAACGGCATGCAGCAGGATACCGGTGACGATGCAGTCGATGATCGCGCGGCGGCCCTTCGGCCAGGGGGCACCGACGGCGAGCGCCAGGCCGATGAGCAGCAGGCCGGCACAGGCATAGCGCACGGCCAGGAAGGTCAGCGGGTCGGCATAGCGCGCGGAATAGCCGGCAACGATCCAGCCGCTCGACCAGAGAAGCGTGAAGACGAGCGGGATGACGCGCAGGAACAGGGGCGATTCGAGCATGGGCACCGGCTTTCGCTGATCGCCCTGATAATCCCGGAGCAAGCGCTTGTCGCCGTCCGACGACGCCGGGACGGCATGTCCGGGGGAGGGAACGAATGCGTCATGCCGGGCCAGCGAGGGGCCGCGGGTGGATCGGGCACAGAGCCTGGATGACGGCGGGGCGGGTTGAGGTCACAATCAGCGCCCGCTCGCCCGAGTCTCCGCATGTCGCTGCTGTCCGTCCCCTCCCTCGCGTTCGAGCGTTTCCTCGCCCATGATTCCTGGGCGATCGCGAGCCATATCGCGCTCTCCGTGCTGATGTCGCTCTTCCCCTTCCTGATCCTGGTGACCGCGCTCGGCGGCGTCTTCGGCACGCAGAATGCGGCCGATGAGGCAACCGCGCTGCTGCTCGAGGCCTGGCCCAAGGAGATCGCCATCCCGATCGCACGCGAGGTGCGCTCGGTGCTGACGGCGGTCCGCAGCGACGCGCTGACCTTTGGCGCGCTGCTGGCGCTGTATTTCTCGTCGTCCGGCGTCGAGGCGCTGCGCATCGGCCTCAACCGTGCCTACGAGGCCTATGAATGGCGGGCCTGGTGGCACACACGGCTGGAATCGATCCTCTACGTGATCGGCGGCGCCGTGTTCATGCTCTCCTTCGCGTTTCTCGTGGTGCTCGGGCCCCTGGTCMTGCGCTGGCTGATCGGCTTCGCGCCCTGGCTGGCGCCACTCTCCATCCTGCTCAGCTTCCTGCGCGTCGCTGGCGCGACCATGTTGATCGTGCTGGCGCTGATCGTCGCACACAGCACGCTGCCGGCCCGCGCCCCGCATATCCGGACGCTCTGGCCCGGCATTCTCGTCACCCTCGCCTTCTGGCTCGTCGGCGGCCTCGGCTTCGGCTGGTATCTCGACGGCTTTGCAGGTGCCTATGTCACGACCTATGCCGGCCTTGCGACGGCGATGATCGCCCTCGTTTTCCTCTACTGGCTCGCCGCGATCTTCCTCTATGGCGCAGAGCTGAACGCCGCCTTCGCGATCGCCAGGGCTCCAAAGGCCGATCCCGGCGAGGCGATCGCGGGGCTGTAGGGCGTTCTCCTGCGTTGACGCCGAGTCGTGCTGCTGCTTTCTGTCCCGCCATGATCGAGACACCACGCCTGCTCCTGCGCCCTCACGCGCTGGAGGATTTCGAACCCTGGTACGCGATGTTTTCGGACCGGGACCTGTTCCGGTTCATTGCCGTGCCGCAATTGTCGCGGGAGGATRGCTGGAACCGGCTGCTGCGCTATGCCGGCCATTGGTCGCTGCTCGGCTACGGCATGTTCGCCGTCTTCGACAAGGCAAGCGGCGAACTGGTCGGCGATGTCGGCCTCGCCGATTTCCACCGCGGCCTGGGCGAGCGCTTCGACGGATTCCCGGAAGCCTCCTGGATCATGGCGCGCTCGACGCATGGACGGGGCCTGGCTGCGGAGGCGGTCGCCGCAAGCCATGACTGGCTTGCCCGCACGCACGCCCCTGCCCGCACCGTCTGCATCATCACCCCCGAAAACGTCGCCTCGCTGCGCCTGGCGGACAAGTTCGGATACCGGCCCTTCGGAAGCACCACCTACAAGGGCGGTCCCTACACCATGCTGGAACGCCTGGCGTCGTGACCGGCGGGCGCGACCGCATTGTTGCCGATCCAACTGGCAAGAGGGACGCGGCTGGTCCGATGCTGATCGAAACCTGCACGGATGAGACGCAGGAGGACTGGATCAGGCTGCGCCTGGCCCTCTGGCCGGATTCGACCGCGCAGGAGCATCGCGACGAGGCCGTGGGCATTCTCGCAAGTGCGAACGATACCGCGTTCATCGCGCGGGACGATGTTGGCCTGGCGATCGGCCTTGCCGAGGCCGCCCTGCGGCACGACTACGTCAATGGCTGCGAAACCTCGCCCGTCGGCTTCCTCGAAGGGATCTATGTCACGCCCGGCTCACGGCTTCACGGCGTCGCCCGGGCGCTTTGCGCAGCCGTCGAGACCTGGGCAAAGAGCCATGGCTGCATGGAACTCGCCTCGGACACCGACCTGTCCAATGCCGTCTCGCAGCAGACGCATGAGGCGCTCGGTTTCGAAGAAACCGAGCGGGTGGTGTATTATCGCAAGCCGCTACAGGCCGGCTGAGCTCTTGCCCAAGCGTTATTGCCCTGGACTCCCAGCCGGGCGCCGCCTCGCTGGGGTTACTTGCCGAGCAGCGACATCGCCCTCGTGATGTCGTTCTTATCCAGCCGGCAGGCCACGCAATAAGCGGGGTTGAAGATGTTGGCGACGTCGTAACGGACCAACTGGCCGAGCAGATGACTCGCCTCGACGGTATCGACACCGAGGTCGTCGACGATCCAGCGGAGCATCTCGGTCGTCGCGAACTGGAGCGGCTGGTCGAGCGGGCGGCCGCTGGCCAGGGTCATGATCTCGGTCGCGGTCTCGCAACGCGGCCACCGGCCCGGCGCATTCTTGCGCAGATGCAGGGTGAACGCGATCTCGAAACTGGTCTCGATGCCGGTGCCGACGATCTCGCCATCACCCTGGCAGGCATGGCCATCCCCCAGGAAGAACAGCCCGCCCGCCTCGGAAACCGGGAAAGCGATGCTCGCGCCCGGCCCGAAGCGGCGATAGTCCATATTGCCGCCATAGGAGCCGCTGGTCGCAGTCGAGATCGCCTGGCCGCCGGCCGGAGCCACGCCGAAACAACCGATCATCGGTGCCAGCGGAAAGCTCCAGCCCGAGATGCGCTCCGAGGCGCCGATCAGCCTGACTGTGCCCTTCTCGGCGTCGATGGCCCATTCGAAGCGCTCGCTCTTCGGCAGCTCGGCCACCGTGCGCGGATCGACCACCTGTTGCGAGAGTGGCGAATAGGTCCAGCCGGTCTTGCGGTTCGGCGTCATCCTGTCGATCGCCACGATCAGCGCATCGCCCGGCTCTGCTCCCGCAACGGCGAACGGACCGGTCATCGGGTTGCCGCGCGGGGCCCGCTGCACGCCCTCATGGTCGATGCCGGCGGCATCGAGTGTCGTCGTCACGATCGTGTCGCCGCTGGCGACCGTGAGGACCGGGGGCAGCGTGGCCATGACATTGGAATAGGAATGCGGGACGAAACGATGAAGCGCCATAAATCTCACCTGCCAGTCTTGCGGGCGCTTCAGGGAGCAAGGGTCAGCCGTCGCRAAGCGTCCCGGCCGAATCCGTTGTGGATCTGGCCTTGCGTCACCGTAGTCGAAACATTTGTTGGCGCGCTAGCCGGCCGGGGACATGCGCGCGACGCATCCCGGCCTGGACGGGGCGCTTCCCGCGGATCAGGCTGGTGAGGCGGTCCTGACAGAGCCTTCGCCGGCCGCGCGCGGCTCAGCCGCCAAGCGCCTCCGCGACATCGTCAAAATTCCGCAGGCCGGTGCGCGGGGCATAGACCAGCACGGCCATGTTGCCGGGAGCATGCTCGTTCTTCCACATCTTGTGGTGGGCGAGCGGGATCTTCTCCCAGGGAAAGACCTCGGACATGCAGGGGTCGACGCGCCGGTCGAGCACGAACTGGTTGGCGGCGCTCGCCTGCTTGAGATGGGCGAAATGCGAGCCCTGCACGCGCTTCTGCCGCATCCAGACATAACGGGCGTCGAAGGTGATGTTGAAGCCCGAGGTGCCGGCGCAGAAGACGACCATCCCGCCGCGCTTGGCGACGAGGCAGGAGACCGGGAAGGTCGCCTCGCCGGGATGTTCGAAGACGATATCGACATCCTTCTTGCCGGTGATGTCCCAGATCGCCTTGCCGAACTTGCGAGCCTCCTTGGTCCATTCGGTATATTCGGGCGAATTGACCTTGGGCATCTGGCCCCAGCAATTGAACTCCTTGCRATTGATCACGCCTTTGGCGCCGAGGCCGAGCACGTAGTCGCGCTTGCTCTCGTCCGAAATCACGCCGATCGCGTTGGCGCCCGAAGCCGCACACAGCTGCACACCGAAGACGCCGAGCCCGCCCGACGCCCCCCAGATGAGCACGTTGTCGCCCGGCTTGATCGTATGCGGGGCGTGCCCGAAGAGCATGCGGTAGGCGGTCGCCAGGGTCAGCGTGTAGCAAGCCGACTCTTCCCAGGAGAGGTGCTTCGGCTTCTGCATCAGCTGGCGTGACTGCACCCGGCAGAACTGGGCGAAGGAGCCGTCCGGCGTCTCGTAGCCCCAGATGCGCTGGGAGGACGAGAACATCGGGTCGCCGCCATTGCACTCCTCGTCGTCGCCATCGTCCTGGTTGCAATGGACGATGACTTCGTCGCCGACCTTCCAGCGCTTCACCTTGGAACCAACGGCCCAGACGATGCCGGACGCATCGGAGCCGGCGATATGAAGCGATCCCTTGTGGACGTCGAAGGGCGAAATCGGCTGGCCGAGCCCGGCCCAGATGCCGTTATAGTTGACGCCGCCAGCCATCACGAGCAGCAGCACCTCCTCCTCGCCGATCGCCCAGGTCGGCACGACCTCGACCTGGAAGCTCTCCTGCGGCGGGCCATGGCGCTCGCGCCGGATGGTCCAGGCATACATGGTGGCGGGGACATGCCCGAGCGGCGGCAGCTCGTTCAGTTCGTAGAGATCCTTCAGCGGGCGGTGCGGAACAGGCTGCGGCTTGGACATGGCTCTCTCCCCTTGGTCTTCCTCGCCGCCTTGCGCCGCGAAAGGGCGGCCGACGGAGTTGAGGTGATCATGCGGCTCGATGCTGCGCTGCGCTATCCTCCTAAGGAATTATGTCGCACTGCAAAAAACAAGTCCGAATCCCGGCTTATGTTCCGATGGAACGCGAAGATCGTGCCTGAGAAGATTGCGCATCTCCGCCCAGGGCTCGTCGGGCGGCGGCCGATACGCTGCAGCCGAAGATCAGCTCCCCTTGCCTCATGTCCTTCGCTGTGAATTTTGAAACGATCTGCAGACGTTTTTTAACCTCACCAGCACGAGCCTGCATGACCAGCGGCCCAGCCGTGCTAATTTCAGCCCGCAAATACTTTGGAGCGATCGACCATGCGTCTATTGCTGCTACTGCTCGGCCTTCCTGACCTTCCACTGCCGGAATTCCTGGTCTTCCTTGGCTTCGCTRCCGGCTGCGCGCTGCTGCTGGGCTGGATTGCCGACGGCATCCTTGGGGAGCACGGCTTCGGCATCATTCCCAATGCCATCGTCCTCGTCGGMGGCGCCATTGTCGGCGCGATCCTGTGGCGAAGGCTCGGCTATGTGATCATTGCGAACCGGCAAATGGCCACCGCCATTGCCGCCACCACAGCCGGGATTCTGGCGCTCGTGGCGGGCGGGGTCGCCAAGCGGGTGATCTGAGGTCGCTTGCTTTCCTGCCGCATGGTCAAGACAATCGCCGGCATGGACAGTTCCCTCGAGATTCGCGGCAGGCGCGTGCTGCTATGCGCCGAAGACGGCCCGTTGCTCGCCAGCGAGCGCGACATCGGCGATTTCCTGGGTTCGGCCTGGGCCGAAGATGCAGATTTGGTCGTGATCCCGGTCGCGCGCCTGAGCGACGATTTCTTCAAGCTCAGCACGCGTCTCGCCGGCGAAGTCGCCCAGAAATTCGTCAATTACCGGATGCAGCTCGCGATCATCGGCGACCTCTCGCGCTGGAGCGCCGAGAGCAAGGCGCTACGCGATTTCGTTCGCGAGGCAAACCAGGGCCAGGCCCTGTGGTTCCTGGACGACCTGAACGCCCTGGAAGAGCGACTGGCCCCAGCCGAGCGCTGACGGGACCGGCCGCTAGACCGGCCGCGCCGCTGCGAGCATATAGTTCACATCCATGTCGCGCGACGCCGACCAGCGATCGGTGAAGGGGTTGTAGGCCACCCCGGTGCTTTCGCCGAGCTCCAGCCCATTGCGCGCGATTGCAGCCTCGAGTTCCGCCGGCGTGACGAATTTCTCCCAGTCATGCGTGCCGCGGGGCAGCCAGCGCAGGACATATTCGGCACCGACGATCGCCAGCGCATAGGATTTCAGCGTGCGGTTGAGCGTCGCCATCACCAAGAGGCCGCCGGGCTTCACCGCCGCGCAGCAGGCGCCGACGAAGGCCTCGACATCCGCGACATGCTCGACCACCTCCATGGCGAGCACGATGTCGAAGCGCCGCCCCTCGGCGACGAGGCTCTCGATCGTCGTCTCGCGATAGTCGATCGCAAGCCCGCTGCGTTCGGCATGGGCTCGGGCGACCGCGATATTGGTCGGAGCCGGATCGAGCCCCGTGACCTCGGCGCCGAGCCGCGCCAGGGGCTCCGACAGCACGCCGCCGCCGCAGCCGATATCGACCAGCGCCAGCCCCTCCAGCGATCGCAGCGATTTCGGATCGCGCCCGAAGCGTTCGCAGGCGAGATCCTTTACGAAACCGAGCCGCACCGGATTGAACTTGTGCAGCACGGCCATGGGACCCTTCGGGTCCCACCAGGTCCTGGCCATGGCATCGAAGCGCGCAACCTCGGCAGCATCGATCGTCGAGCCGGTTTGAGACGCTGCGGATGCCATGCGTAATTCCCCCTTTGTGCCAATCGGGCGCGGACCGCATTGACACTTGCGGTGCTGCCCGTCATCTACACCCGCCCTTCGCCCGGCGCGAGGGGGACCTTTCGTCCCGGCACGTCGCCGGGCGTTTCTAGAGAGCCCTTGGACCGCTATGGCCCGTCTGGTGATGAAATTCGGCGGGACCTCCGTCGCCACTGTCGAGCGTATCAAGAATGCCGCCCGCCACGTCAAACGCGAGTTCGACGCCGGCAACCAGGTCGCAGTCGTCGTCTCCGCCATGTCGGGCAAGACCAACGAACTCGTGGCCTGGTGCAAGGAAGCGGCACCGCTTTACGATCACGCGGAATATGACGCCGTGGTCGCATCCGGCGAGCAGGTCACCTCCGGCCTGATGGCAATCGTGCTCCAGTCCATGGGCCTGCCGGCGCGCTCCTGGCAGGGCTGGCAGATCCCGCTCTTCGGCTCGGACGCCCATGGCTCCGCCCGCATCGAGGGCGTCGACGGCGCCGGCATCCTCGCCGGCTTCGACCGCAATCGCGAGATCGCGGTCTGCTCCGGCTTCCAGGGCATGCACGCAACGACGAAACGCATCGTTACGCTCGGGCGCGGCGGCTCCGACACCAGCGCGGTCGCGCTTGCCGCCGGCCTCAAGGCCGATCGCTGCGACATCTACACCGATGTCGACGGCGTCTATACCACCGACCCGCGCGTCGTGCCGAAGGCCCGGCGCATGGACAAGGTCTCCTTCGAGGAGATGCTGGAAATGGCCTCGCTCGGCTCGAAGGTGCTGCAAGTGCGCTCGGTCGAGATCGCCATGGTCCAGCGCGTACCGACCTATGTGCGCTCCTCCTTCGACGACCCCGACAATCCCAATCCAGGCACCCTCATCTGCGACGAGGACGACATCGTGGAACAGCAGATCGTCACCGGCATCGCGTTTTCGCGCGACGAAGCCCAGATCACGCTCCGGCGTGTCGCCGACAAGCCGGGCGTGGCCGCGGCCATCTTCGGTMCGCTCGCTGATGCGAACATCAATGTCGACATGATCATCCAGGTCGTCTCGGACGACCAGGCGACCACCGACATCACCTTCACCGTCCCGACCGCCGATTACGAGCGCGCCAAGACGCTGCTCGAGAGCCGCCACGACAGCATCGCCTACCAGAGCCTGCAGGGCGCCACCGACGTGGTGAAGATCTCGGCCATCGGCGTCGGCATGCGCAGCCATGCCGGTGTAGCGGCCCGCGCCTTCCACGCGCTCGCCGAGAAGGGCATCAACATCCGCGCGATCACGACCTCCGAGATCAAGTTCTCGGTGCTGATCGACGCCGCCTATACCGAGCTCGCCGTGCGGACGCTGCACTCGCTCTATGGGCTGGATGCGGCCTGATCCTCAGCGCGTCACGACCGCGCGCAGCACAGCGCGCGGTTTGGAGCCCAGCTGATGCAACACGCGGCCGAAGCCGCCTAGCCGCGCGAGAACTGCAGCCGATGGGCGGTTGGCGTGGTGCGCAGACGCTGCCGGAAATGGTGGCGCAACGCCGCCGCGGAACCGAGCCCGGCGCGATAGGCGACCTCGTCGACCCCGAGCGTGGTCGTCTCCAGCAGATCGCAGGCATGGGCGACACGCTCGTTGAGGATCCACTCGCCCGGCGCGCTGCCAGTGGCCTCTGTGAAACGCCGGAAGAACGTGCGCTGGCTCATGCCGGCCCGGTCGCTGAGCCGCTGCAAGGTCAGGTCCTCGGCCAGCGACGAACGCATCCAGTCGAGCAATGGCGACAGGCGCGACCCGGTCTGCGGCGGTAGCGGGCGACGGACGAACTGTGCCTGGCCGCCGCTGCGATGCGGCGGCACGACCATGCTGCGCGCCACCAGGTTCGCAGCCTCGGGCCCATGGTCGCGGCGGACGATATGCAGGCAAAGGTCGATGCCGGCCGCGCTGCCGGCCGAGGTCAGGATGTCGCCCTCGTCGACATAGAGCACATCGGGCTCGAGGCGCACCGCGGGGTAGCGCTTCGCAAAATCAGCACCGTACTGCCAATGGGTCGTCGCCCTGCGCCCGGCCAACAGGTCGGCAGCCGCCAGCACATAGGCTCCGCCGCAGATCGAGACGACGCGGCTGCCGCCGCGATGCGCCGCGCGAAGCGCGCCCGCCAGCGGCTCCGGCACCGGCTCGGCCAGGCCGCGCCAGCCGGGAACGATGATGGTGCCCGCCCCCTGCAGCAGGTCGAGCCCGCCATCAGCCTCGACCGCAAGGCTGCCATGGGCGCGCAAACGCCCGGCCTCGCCGGCGGCGGTGCGGAATTCGTACCAGTTTTCCGGCAGCCCGGGCCGGCGCGAGCCGAACACCTCGGCGACAATGCCGTATTCGAAGGTGCAGAGCCGGTCATAGGCAACCGCGACGACGCGGTGCGGGGCCTGCGGAGATGCCTTTATGCGCTTTGGCATGATTTTTACGATAGTCGTCTATCTCGCCACTTACCAGCACCGCTTTGGGCGCGCATGGTCCGGCCCGTGATCGCGAGGTGCCGGGCATGGTGATGCGAGTCGAGATGGTCAGGGACAAGCGGAGCAGCCGAACGATGTTGCTGGCGGTCGGCCTCGTGCTGTCCTCCAGCCTGCTCTATGTCCTGGGCTACTCCCTGTCGAAGACCCTGGTCTCCTCCTACGGATTGAGCGCGCTGCAGGTGACCTTCCTGCGCTGTCTTCTGGTCCTGGCGGGAAGCCTCGTCCTGCTGGCCTGGCCAAGGAGCGGCGTCACGCGGGCGCGGTTGCTGCACCCGCCGCGCGCATGGGAACAGCGCGCCGCGGCTGCCGCGCTGGTCGCCTCGAACGTGCTGGCGATCGTCGCCTATAGCCTCATGCCGGTCACGGCAGCCTCGGCGCTTGGATTCACGGCGCCGCTTTTGCTCACTGCACTGGGCGGGCTCTTGCTCGGCGAGCGCGTCTCGCTCGGACGTTGGCTCGGTGCTGCGAGCGGCTTTGCCGGCATGCTGCTGATCGTCAGGCCGAGCGAAGGCGGAGCCTGGCCAGGTATCCTCGCCTCGATTGGCGCGGCCGCCAGCTACGCGCTGTATCAGATCCTGGTGCGCCGGCTGCGCGATGTCGCGAACAGCCTCGATACCGCCATGCAGGTCGCGGTTGTCGGTTTCGCGCTGCTCGCGGCAACGATGCTCTGGTTCTGGCATCAGGTCAGCGCGGAGGCCTTCGCCCTCGTTCTGCTCTTCACGGTGATCCAGACGGCTGCCCTCGCCTGTATCGCTGGCGCGCTCCGGCGCGGCGAAGCCTCCGGACTCGCACCCTGGCAATTCTCCGGCCTGCTCTGGGCGATGCTGATCGACACCCTCCTATTCACGACCCTGCCTTCCCCCGTCTCGCTCCTCGGCGGCGGCCTGATCATCGCGGGAGGCTTGCTGGCACAGGGCAGGGAACGGAGGACGGCCTGAGGCGGCGATCAGCTACCAGCCCAGMTACGCCGCCTGCCTATAGGCGGCGGCGACCTCCCGCATCCAGGCGCAGAACGCGGCAACCCTGGGCCGCACCCGGCCTGTATCGGGGAAGACGAGAAAATAGGCGAAATCCTCGAGCAGCGCGACATTCGCGAGCTGGACGAGCCGCCCCTCCGCGATGTCGGTTTCGATCATCGCCGCCGGCAGCAATCCTGCGCCCTGACCGGAAAGCACCGCTTTCAGCATCAGGCCTGAATCGTCGAAGGACGGCCCGCGCGGCGCACTGAATTCCTCGATGCCCTGCGCCTGGAACCAGCGCTGCCAGGCCTTGCGCTCGCTGTCATGGACCTGCGGCCAGCGCGCCAGGCCAGCCGCATCCTTCGGCCTGCCAAGGGATGCGAGCAGGGCCGGAGCCGCGACGGGAACGACCTCGACCGCAACCAGAAGCTCGCTGCGCAATCCCGGATAATGGCCGAAGCCATGCCGGACCGCGACATCGACCCCGTCGCGGACGAAATCGACCAGAGCAGTACCGGTCACGACCCGCAGATCGATATCGGGATGGGCGTCGTGGAACTGCTTGAGGCGTGGCACCAGCCAGGCGCTCGCGAAGAATGGCGTCGTGCTGATCGTCAGCGGGCCCGTGCCGGGATCGGCGACAATGCGCCTTGATGCCTCGGCGATCTGCCGGAAGGCGTTGCGCACCGGCGGCATCAGGCTCTGCCCGGCGGGCGTGAGGGCCATGCCGCGATTGATCCTCCGGAAGAGCTGCGTGCCGAAATGAAGCTCCAGGGCCTTGAGCATCTGGCTGACCGCGCCCGGCGTCACGCAGAGCTCATCGGCGGCCTCCTTCACGGAGAGATGCCGAGCCGTGGCCTCGAAGGCGCGCAGAGCATTCAGCGGTGGCAGCCGATCGGGTTTCATTTAGTTTTTCTAACTTGTTTTTGCAGGATTGCTAGTTTGCCCCCAGCCCGGTCATTCGTCAAACTAGCTACAACTGATCACTTCATTGCAGCGGATCGCCCGCTCCCTTGAAGTGATCAGCAAGAGAAAAACTCAATCATTGATTTATCCATTCGAGCCGGAGCCATGCATGCCTAGCCTCCCCGACGCGACGCATTACCTCTCATTGTCGGAGCTCGCGGCGCGCATCCAGACGCGCGACATCTCGCCCGTGGCAGTGACGCGGTCGCAGCTCGAGCGCATCGAACGCCTGGACACGGAGCTTCACAGCTTTGCCGGCGTGATGGCCGATACCGCGCTGGCCGAGGCAGAGGCCGCGGAGGCAGAGATCGCGGCCGCGCGCTATCGCGGACCGCTGCATGGCGTGCCGATTGCCGTGAAGGACCTGTTCTGGACGCGAGGCTTTCCGACGGCCGGTGGGATGCTGATCCACAAGCAGCACAGGCCGCGGGAGGATGCGACGGTTGTGCGCCGCCTGCGGGAAGCGGGAGCCGTGGTGCTGGGCAAGCTGCAGATGACGGAAGGGGCCTATTCCGACCACCACCCCATGGTGACGCCGCCCCGTAACCCCTGGAATGCCGCGTACTGGACCGGAATCTCGTCGAGCKGCTCGGCTGCGGCGACGGCGGCCGGCCTGTGCTACGGCTCGCTCGGCTCAGATACCGGAGGGTCGATCCGCTGGCCCTGCGCCGCGACCGGCCTGACTGGGCTGAAACCGAGCTGGGGCCGCGTCAGCCGTCACGGCGTATTCGAGCTGGCCGCAACGCTGGACCATGTCGGGCCGATGGCGCGCGATGCCAGGGATGTCGCCGCGATCCTGCACGTCATCGCCGGTGCCGATCCCGCGGATCCGACCGCGCTCGGCGCGCCGGTTCCCGACTATCGCGCAGCGACCTGGCAAGGCGTCGGCGGCGTACGGATCGGCATCGATCCAGCCTGGAACAGCGAAGGGGTCGATGCGACGACGCAAATGGCTCTGAACGAGGCCATCGCAACCTATCGCGCGCTCGGAGCCGAGATCATCGAGGTCCGCTTTCCGGATGTGAAGCAGATCGTCGCCGATTGGGCACCGAACTGCGCAGTGGAAGCCGCCATCGCTCATGAAGCGACCTATCCCGCGTGCAAGGACGAATACGGCCCGGTTCTCGCCTCGGTCATCGAGACGGGCCGCGCGCTGTCGGGCCTCGACTATCAGCGCCTCCTGCTGCGACGCATGGCCTTTCGTGGACGCATCGCCGCCCTGTTCGGCACAATCGATCTGCTGCTGACCCCGGTTCAGCCTTTCGCGCCGCTGACGCTCGCGACGATCAGTACATTGGGAGAGCAGCCCGGGCTGATCGCCGACCTGCAGCGCTATACCTGCCCCTTCAACATGACCGGCAACCCGACGCTCACATTGCCCGGCGGCTTCTGCGAGGGAATGCCTATCGGGCTCCAGCTCGTTGCAGCGCAACTGGGCGAGGACATGCTGATCCGTGCCGGCACAGCCTTCCAGGCAGAGACCACATGGCACCGCCAGCACCCAACMCTTTGAGGAGCCTTGCGATGAGCACCAATCCGGCGCGTCCCGCCTCCCCGATCTTCCATGGCTGGCTTGTGGTCGCGGCGGCGTTTGCGGTCACCTTCGTCGGTTTCGGCAGCGCCTATACCTTCAGCGCCTTCGTCGAATCCCTGCAGGCGGATTTTTCCGCCTCCCGCGCTTCGGTTTCCCTGGTCTTCTCCCTCGCCGGCTTTCTCTATTTCGGCTTCGGACTGATCAGCGGCCCGCTTGCGGACCGCTGGGGAGCCCGTAGGCTTGTCTTCCTCGGCATGCTCCTCACCGGGCTTGGCATGGCCGCGGCGGGAGCGGCGCGGAGCCTGACCGAGATCTACCTGGCCTATGGCCTTGGCGTCGGGCTCGGCATCGGCTGCTCCTATGTTCCAGCGCTGGGCGCGGTGCAGCGCTGGTTCGTCAAGCGCCGCGGCTTCGCATCGGGTCTCGCGGTCAGCGGCATCGGTGTCGGCACGCTCGTGATGCCGCCGCTCGCCTCGCTCCTGATCGAGCAGATCGGCTGGCGGAACGCCTATTTCACGCTTGGCGGGCTCGCGGCGATCATTGGTGCAGCGATGGCGCTCCTGATCGAAAGCGATCCGCGCCAACGCGGGCTGCTGCCGGACGGGGACGCCCTGCCCCCAGGCGGCATCACGGCACAGGCGACCGGCATGTCGATTCGCGAGGCGGTGTGGTCGCGCCCCTTCATCAGGCTCTACGCAGCCTGCCTGATCGGCTCGTTCGGGGCCTTCGTCCCCTTCGTCCACCTCGTGCCCTACGCGCTAGATCGCGGCGTCCCGCAGGGTCGGGCCGTCCTGCTGCTCGCGCTGATCGGTGTCGGCAGCACGGCCGGCCGCTTCTGCCTCGGGAATCTGGCGGACCGGATCGGCCGCCACCGCGCCCTCCTCGTCATGTTCCTGGGCATGGCCGGCGCTCTGGGCATCTGGTGGCTCTCGAGCGGATTCGCGATGCTGGCCGTCTTCGCCCTGCTCTATGGCGTCTTCTATGGCGGCTGGGTCGCCGTGCTGCCGGCGGTCGTCATGGACAATTTCGGCGGGCGCAATGTCAGCGGGATCATCGGCATTCTCTATACGAGCGTCGCGTTTGGAACCCTGATCGGACCGACGGCCGCCGGGCTCATCTTCGATCTGAACCAGAGCTATGCGATCGCGATCCTCGCCTGCGCCTGCGCCAACCTCCTCGCGGCTCTCATCGTGGCACGCTCCGCAAGCCCCCCACGCTCCCTGCCGCGTTGACCTCGCCTCCTGCCGCCCCGATGATGCCGGCATGTCCGCCGGCCCCGCCTCCGCCGCCCCCGAATTCGATCCTGCCCGGCTCGAAGCCTTCCTGCGCTCCGCCCTGCCCGGGCGGGCGGCCGGCGCGATGGCGCTGGAGCGCATCAGCGGCGGGCAGTCGAACCCGACCTTCTTCCTCTCCTTTCCCGAAGCCGGCACGCGGCTGGTCATGCGCAAGAAGCCGCCGGGCCCGCTGCTGCCCTCGGCCCATGCGGTCGACCGCGAATACCGCATCCTCAAGGCGCTCGCGGGTTCGCAGGTGCCGGTGCCGCCGGTGCTGCTGTTCCACGCGGAAGACGATATCGTCGGCACGCCCTTCTATCTGATGGAGCGGCTCGACGGCCGTGTCTTCCATGACGCGGCGCTGCCGGGCGTGGTGCCGGCCGAGCGTCGGCAGATGTATTTCGCCATGGCCGAGACCCTGGCAGCGCTGCATCGCTTCGACTGGCAGGCGGCTGGGCTCGCCGATTACGGCAAGCCGGGAAACTATTATGCCCGACAGCTCGCGCGCTGGGGCCGGCAATGGCGCGAGACCAGGACCCGCGAGATCCCCGAGATCGATCGGCTGATCGATTGGCTGACCGCCCATCTCGATGAAAGCGCGGAGACGACCATCGTCCACGGCGATTTCCGGCTGGGCAATCTGATGTTTCACCCGGTCGAGCCGCGCGTCGTCGCCGTGCTCGACTGGGAGCTCTCGACGCTCGGTCATCCGCTCTCGGACGCCGCCTTTTCCTGCCTGCCCTGGCATTCCGGCCCCGCCATGTATCAGGGCATCATGGGCCTCGACCGCGAGGCGCTCGGCATCCCGACGCAAGCCGAATACCTCTCCCGCTATTGCGCAGCGGCCGGGCGCAAGGACGGGCCGGGACGCTTCCATCTCGCCTTCTCGCTCTTCCGCTTCGCCGTCATTCTCGACGGCATCGCGGCGCGCGCCAGGGCCGGCAATGCCGCGGCGGAGAATGCGGTCGCGGTCGGCGGGATGGCGGAGAGCTTCGCGCGGCAGGCCGCAACCATCATCGACCAGAGTTGAACGGGGATCACCATGGATTTCGCCTATTCCGCCAGGGTCGAAGAGCTCCGCTCACGGCTGCAGGCCTTCATGGATGCCCATGTGCAGCCGGCCGACGCCATATGGAAACATGAGGTCGAGGCCGGGCGCTATCCGCTGGCACTGATCGACGGGCTGAAGGAGAAGGCGAAATCCGAGGGCCTGTGGAACCTATTCCTGCCGGCGCTGAAGCCCGACGAGCCCGGCACACGGCTGAGCAATCTCGAATACGCCCCCCTGGCGGAGATCATGGGCCGGATCTTCTGGTCATCGGAGGTGTTCAACTGCAACGCCCCGGACACCGGCAACATGGAAATCCTGCACATGTTCGCGACGCCGGCGCAGCGCGAACGCTTTCTCGTGCCGCTGATGAAGGGCGAGATCCGCTCCTGCGTCGGCATCACCGAGCCCGGCGTCGCCTCCTCCGATCCGACCAATCTGCAGACCACGATCACCCGCGACGGCGATGACTATGTCATCAACGGCCGGAAATGGTGGACCACCGGCGCCCTGCATCCAAACGTCAAGTTCTGCATCGTCATGGGCCTCTCGGACACGCGCCCGGAGGCCGACCCGCACAAGCGCCATTCCATGGTGATCGTGCCGATGGATACGCCGGGCGTGAGCGTGATGCGCAACCTGCCGCTGCTCAACCACCATTCGCCGGAAGGCCATACCGAAACGGATTTCGACACTGTCCGCGTGCCGGCCGCCAACATGCTCGGGGAGGAAGGCGCGGGCTTTGCGCTGGCTCAGGCGCGGCTCGGGCCCGGCCGCATCCACCACTGCATGCGCACGATCGGCCAATGCGAGGTCGCGCTCGAACTGATGGTCGAGCGCGCGCAGCAGCGGAAGGCCTTTGGCCGGCATCTCTCAGACTATGCCAATGTCCAGGACTGGATTGCCGAAGGGCGCATGGAAATCGACCAGGCGCGGTTGCTCTGCCTGCGCGCCGCCTGGATGATGGACAAGCACGGCAACAAGGCCGCGCGCACCGAGGTCTCCGCGATCAAGGTCGTGGCGACGCGGCTCCAGACCAAGATCGCCGACCGGGCCATTCAGGTCTTTGGCGCCGCCGGTCTCTCCAATGATACGCCGCTCGCCTTCATCTATAGCTGGGGCCGGGCGCTGCGCTTCATCGACGGGCCGGACGAGGTGCATCTGCGCACGGTCGCCCGTGCCGAGATCAAGAAGCGGCAGGCGAGCAATCGCAGCACGATGGCCGAGCAGGGCGTAAAGATGCCCTATCTCAAGCCCGCGGGTTAAGGCACCGGCCCGGACCGGGACGTGGTCCGGATATCCAGCAGGCCGCGCAGAAACCGGGTGGAAGCCGGTGCCCGAGGCATGGGAGCCTTCCTCGACACGCACATGCCAGTCGAAGAAGGCCCCCGCCATGCCAGCCGCGGCAAAATTGCCCGAACCTCCATCCCTCGCGGCGCGCGTCGACGCGCTGCACTGGCGCCGGATCGAGGCCGAACTCGACTCCCATGGCGTCGGCCTGACCGGGCCTTTGCTCAGCCCGGCGGAATGCCGCGCGCTGGCTGCGCTCTATGCCGACGAGAGCCGTTTCCGCAGCCGCATCGTCATGGCGCGGCACGGCTTTGGCAGTGGCGAGTACCAGTACTTCGCCCATCCGCTGCCGGAGATGCTGGCGGCCCTGCGGCCGGCCATCTACGAGCGCCTCGCCCCCGTGGCGAACCGCTGGAACGAGACGCTCGGGATCGCGCAGCGTTATCCCGACGCGCTCGGCGCCTTCCTGACCCTGTGCCACGAGGCCGGACAGACCCGGCCGACCCCGCTGCTGCTGAAATACGGCGCCGGCGACTATAACTGCCTGCATCAGGACCTTTACGGCGACCTGTTCTTCCCGTTCCAGATGGTCATCCTGCTCTCGCAGCCAGGCGTCGATTTCACCGGCGGGGAGTTCACCCTGGTCGAKCAGCGTCCGCGCATGCAATCACGGCCCGAGGTCGTGCCGCTGGCACAGGGAGAGGCCGCTATCTTCGCCGTGCAGCACAGGCCGATGCGGGGCTCCCGCGGCACCTACCGCGTCAATCTCCGCCACGGCGTCAGCCGGGTGCGCTCGGGCGAGCGCTACACCACCGGGCTGATCTTTCACGACGCGCGCTGAGTCTTACGCACTCGCCCAGGGGACAGCGCGTTTCGCGTTCAGCCCGGCGCCGAGGGCCGCGCCTCCTGCTCCATGCTGCTGCCGCGCAATCCACCGGGAACGCAAAGCTTCGGATAGAGCCGCGACATCTCGCGGATCAGGAACTTCACCGGCACATCGAAGAAGCTGCCGTGCTGGGCGACATAGTCCATAAAACTGCGGCCCTGCCCATCGAAGCTCTGCAGCAGCGCATCGCTCTTGCMGTCGAAGCCGAGMGTCGCAACGCCGAGCCTGTCGCAGAGGCGCGCGTTGAAGGTCGGAGAAGCCTTCAGCCAGCGCCCGTCGAGGAAAACCTCGGTATAGCCGTGATAGGCGAAGACATTGGTGCCGACGGCCTCCAGCAGGCGCGGCGTGGCGAGATGGTTCTTGACGTCGGCGAGCCCGATGCGAGCGGGAATGCCGATGGCCCGGCAATAGGCTGCATAGAGCGCAGCCTTGCCGACGCAGTAGCCGATGCCGGCCGCCAGCACGGAGCTGGCGCGATAGGTCTCGGGGTTGAGATAGTCGCCATAGGGGTCATAGCGGATGCCGTCGCGCACCGCCTGATAGAGGATGCCGGCCTGCCCGGCAGGGTCGCTGAGGCCCGAAGTCAGCAGGCGCGCCTCGGCGATCACCATCGGATGGTCGCTGTCGACGAACTCAGCGGGGCTCGTGAAGAGAACGTGGTGGGAATCCTGCATTGCCAATCCTCTCAAGCATCGGCGGGAAAGTGGTTTGCGGCCTTCGGACAAAGCCGATGCAAATACTAAAAGGGCGAGATCGTCGGACCGGACCCGATATCCGGCCCCGGTGATCTACTGGCCCGTGAACCGGGTTGGCCGCTTCTCCAGGAAAGCCGAGACACCCTCGCTGAAATCCGCGGTCCGGGTCGAGGCGTGGAAGGCGTCGCGCTCGGCGTCGAGCTGGGCGCTCAACGTGTTGCTCAGCGAAGCGCCGAGCAGCGCCTTGATGCGGCCATAGGCCTGGGTCGGCCCGGCAGCCAGTTTGCGCGCCAGCGCCATGGCTTCGGCATCGAGACACTCGGCCGGCACGGTGCGATTGATCAGGCCGAGCCGCAACGCCTCGCCCGCATCGATCGTCTCGGCGAGCAGCGCCAGCTCCTTTGCCTTCTTCATGCCGACGATGCGCGGCAGATGATAGGTCCCGGACCCGTCCGGCGTCGCACCGATCCGGGCATAGGCCAGCGTGAATTTCGCATTCTCCGCGGCGATCGCCAGATCGCAGGCAAGCGCCAGGCTGAATCCGGCTCCGGCCACCGCGCCATGCAGGCAGGCGATCGAAGGCTGCGGCAATTCATCGAGCCTTTTCAGCCCGGCATGCAGCGGCGTGATGATCGCCTCGATCGCGGTCTCGGGGTCGCCACCAGCGGTGAATTGCGAGACGTCGCCACCGGCGCAGAAGCCCCTGCCCGCGCCCTTCAGCAGGATGGCGCGGACATCCCGGCGCGCCGCGATCTCCTCGATTCGGGCCAGGAAAGTTTCCGCCATGGCCGCATCAAAGGCGTTCAGCACGTCGGGACGATTCAGCGTCAGCACTGCGACACCGGCCTCGACGGTCAACAGAATGGAACTGGAGGGATCGGTCATCGGCGGATTCCGGAGCTGCGATTGCCCCGGTTCTACCATGGGCATTTCGGCCTGCGGCACTCCGAATCCTGCGCCACGGACGCGCAGAAATGCTCGCAAGGCGAGCGCGAAGCCCCGGGAGCTCTCTCGGTTCAGAGGGCCCCCGGGACTTCTCCCCTCGTCAGGCGACCGCAACCTTCGGTGTATTGGCTTCCTCGCGGCTTTCGAGCGCGGCCATTGCGGCCTGCACGCCGCCGCTGCGATGCGGCACGCCGGCTGCCGCCAGCCCCATCTCCACGCCGGACAGCGCGCCAAGCAGGGTCAGTTCGTTGCATTCGCCGAGATGGCCGATCCGGAAGACCTTGCCGGCCACCTTGCCGAGGCCGGAGCCGAGCGAGATGTTGAACTTCTCGAGCGCCACCTTGCGGTAATGGTCGGCGTCGTGGCTCGGCGGCATCAGCACGGCGGTCAGCACCGGCGAATATTCCGCGGGGTTCTCGCAGAGGATGTCGAGGCCCCAGGCCTTCACCGCGGCCCGCGTCGCCGCGGCAAGGCGCTCATGGCGGGCGAAGACCGCGTCCAGCCCCTCCTCATGCAGCATCCTGACTGCTTCGCGCAGGCCATAGAGCAGGTTCGTCGCCGGCGTGTAGGGGAAAAAGCCGTTGGCGTTGATCTTGACCATCTCCTGCCAGTCCCAATAGGAGCGCGGCATTGTGTTCGCCCGGGAGGCGGCCATCGCCTTTTCCGAGATCGCGTTGAAGCTGAGGCCCGGCGGCAGCATCAGGCCTTTCTGCGAGCCGGAAACCGTGACGTCGACCTGCCATTCGTCGTGCCGGTAGTCGACCGAGGCGAGCGAGGAGATGGTGTCGACCATGAAGAGCGCCGGGTGGCCGGCCTTGTCGATCGCCTTACGGATCTCGGCGATCCGGCTGGTCGAGCCGGTCGAGGTCTCGTTATGGACGACCATCACCGCCTTGATCTTGCGGCCGCGGTCCTCGGCCAGCTTTGCCTCGATCGCGGCCGGGTCGGCGCCGCGACGCCAGTCGCCCGGAATGAAATCGACCTCGATGCCGAAGCGGCCGGCGATCTGGCGCCAGAGGGTGGCGAAATGGCCGGTCTCGGCCATCAGCACGGTGTCGCCCGGAGAGAGCGTATTGACGATCGCCGCTTCCCAGGCACCGGTCCCGGAGGACGGATAGATCACCACCGGCTGGCTGGTCTTGAAGACCGACTTGGCACCGTAGAGCACCTCGCGCCCGAGCTTCGCGAACTCGGCGCTGCGGTGATCGATCACCGGCATGTCCATGGCCCGCAGGACCCGGTCAGGGACCGGGCTCGGGCCGGGAATCTGGAGGAAATGGCGACCCTGCTGCGATGCCATGGCGATAACTCCCTATTCGGACGTGGCGGCGCTTCCGGCTCGCCGCTCGTGATCGCCGATGTTTTGCATTCATTTTTGTCTTTGGCAACACCGCTCGCGCGTGCAATATTATGCTGGCCGATCTCGACACGGGGCCGCCCACTCGCGTAGCAAACCAGCATGACGACTATCGCGCTCGACACTGAGACGACCGAAAGCCCGTCGCTGCGACGCGAGGACGGCACCGGCCAGACATCGCTGCACGGCGAACTCCTGGCCGCGCTGCGCGACTATATCGTCGAGGGCAATCTCGCCGATGGCGCACGCGTGCCCGAGCGCCTGCTCTGCGACCGGTTCGGCATCTCGCGCACGCCGCTGCGCGAGGCGCTCAAGGTCCTGGCCGCGGAAGGGCTGATCGACCTCCTGCCCAATCGCGGCGCACGCGTGCGCGCCCTGAGCGCCGATGATCTGCGCGAATTGTTCGACGTGATGGGCGGGCTCGAAGCCCTGGCGGGGCGGCTGGCCTGCGAACGCATCAGCGACGAAGAAATCGCCGAAATCGAGCAATCTCATCACGAGATGTACCGTTTCTACCTGCGGCGCGACATGCACGGCTATTTCCAGTGCAACCAGGACATCCACCGCATGATCGTCGCGGCCGCCGGCAATGCGACGCTCAGCGCGACCTATAACAGCATTGCCGGCCGCATCCGGCGCGTACGCTATTCCGCCAATCTCGACAAGGAGCGCGACCGCTGGGGCGAGGCGATGCGCGAGCACGAGGCGATCCTCGATGCCCTGCGCCGACGCGCCGGCAGCGAGCTCAGCGACATCATGTTCCTGCATCTGCGCAACAAGCGAAAAGCCGCGCAGCATCAGAGCGCCGCGCAGGCGGACGACGAGAACAGCCTTGCCTGAGTCCAACCCCAGCCTGAGACCTCCCCGGCATTGATACGGGACGGCGGCCGGGCAGTGTCGTCGTCAATTCGGCCATCATCATTTTTCAGATTGAATGCAAAATTTTTTGATTCTAGGCTCTCGCCACGGCGCCGACAGAGCGCGTTGCAGGGAGGTTGGAAGAGATGAAGCAGCATTGGCTTGCCGCTGGCGCGGCGCTCGTAGCAGTTACGACCCCCGCCCTCGCCTGGGAGCCGACCAAGGCCATCGAAATCGTCGTGCCTTTTTCGGCCGGCGGCGCCTCCGACCAGATGGCGCGGACGATGCAGGGCATCATCCAGAAGAATAACCTGACCTCGCAGCCGATCATCGTCGTCAACAAGCCGGCCGCCGGCGGCGCCGAGGGCATGCTCGACATCCAGAAGGCGGCGGGCGACCCGCACAAGCTGATCACCACGTCGAGCGGCATCTTCATGACGCCGATGGCGACCAAGCTGCCGCTGAACTGGACCGAATACACGCCGATCGCGATGATGGCGCAGGATTCCTTCGTGCTCTGGGTCAACGCCAAGGCGCCCTACCAGACCGCCGGCGACTTCATGACAGCGGCCAAGGCCGCCTCGCCCCCGCTCAAGATCGGCGGCACCTCGTCGAAGCGCGAGGACAACCTGATCGTCTTCGGCATGGAGAAGGCCGGCGGCGTCAAGTTCGCCTATATCCCGCACACCAGCGGGGGCCAGGCCTCGACCCAGCTTTCCGGCAATCACATCGACGCCAGCACGAACAACCCGGCCGAGGACGTCGCCAACTGGCGCGGCGGGGCGACACGGCCGATCTGCGTCTTCTCCGAACAGAAGATGACCTACTCGACGCCGGTCGCCGACGGAAAATCCTGGGCCGATATCCCGACCTGCGCCTCGCAGGGACTGAACGTCACCTATCAGATGCTGCGAGGCATGTTCATGCCCGGCAAGGTCACCAAGGAGCAGCAGGCTTTCTACGTGAACCTGTTCAAGAAGGTCTCCGAGACGCCGGAATGGAAGGACTACCTCGCCCGCAGCGCGCTGGTTCCGGACTATCGCGACGGCGAGGCGTTCGTGACCTTCCTCAAGGCCGATGAGGAGAAGCACGCCAAGCTGATGGGCGAAGCCGGCTTCACGGCGAAGTAGCCCTTGCATGATCGGACCGGAAACATATCCGATCCGATCATGCAGCCTTCTACGTTTGCATCGGCTTTTCCGAAAACCGCGCCCACTTTTCGGGCCGATGCCTGAGCCCGACCGGCCCGCCGTCACGGCGGGCCTCAACCCTCTGCCGACGTCCGGAGATGTCGATGTCCGCTCATCCTGAAGGCGAAGCGCCGCGCGGCCTCTCGCGCCGCCCCGTCGAACTTGGCACGGCCGCGATCCTGATCGGCCTCGCCTTCGTCGTGCTCTGGGATTCCTATGGCCGCGGGGCCGGCTGGGACAATGGCCCGCAGAACGGCTTCTTCCCCGCCCGCGTCGGCTGGCTGTTCCTGGCCGCCTCGCTGTTCATCCTGGTGCAGTCCTTTCGCACAGAGAACAGCGTCTTCGTCACCTTCGAGCAGCTCGGGCAGGTCTCGCGCGTGCTCGGCCCGCTCGTTCTCTTCGTCGCGCTGATCCAGCCGCTCGGGCTCTATGTCGCMGCGAGCGTCTTCATCCTCGTCTTCATGGCCGTCGTCGCGACCTCGCGCTGGTGGAGCATCGTGCTGACGGCCGTCCTCGTGCCGATCGTCTGTTTCTGGATCTTCGAACAGCAGTTCCGCGTGCCCCTGCCCAAGGGTCCGCTCGAAGCCATGCTCGGCTATTGAGGTTGCGCTGATGGAAGACCTCTCCTCGCTGATCGCCGGCTTCCAGGTCGCGCTCTCCTGGCACAATGTCGGTTTCATGGTGATCGGCGTGGTGCTCGGCATCATTGTCGGCGTGCTGCCGGGCCTCGGCGGTCCGAACGGGGTCGCGATCCTGCTGCCGCTGACCTTCGGCATGGACCCGACCTCGGCGATCATCCTGCTTTCCTCGATCTACTGGGGGGCGTTGTTCGGCGGCGCGATCACTTCGATCCTGTTCAATATTCCCGGAGAGGCCTGGTCGGTCGCGACCACCTTCGACGGCTATCCGATGGCGGTGCAGGGCAAGGCGGCCGAGGCACTGACGGCCGCCTTCACGGCCTCGTTCATCGGGGCGCTGTCCGGCGTCATCCTGATTACCTTCGTCGCCCCCCTGGTCGCCTCCTTCGCGCTGCGCTTCGGGCCCGCCGAGTTCTTCGCCGTCTTCCTGCTGACCTTCTGCTCCTTCATCGGCATGGGCCGGGAAAACCGGGCAAAGATCCTGGCCTCGCTCTGCATCGGCTTCTTGCTGGCGGCAGTCGGGCTCGACTCGATCTCGGGCGATCTGCGCATGACCTTCGGCTCGACCGAGCTGATGCGCGGCTTCGACTTCCTTATCGTCGTAATCGGCCTGTTCGGCGTCAGCGAGATCCTGCTCACCGTCGAGGAGGGACTGGTCTTCAAGGGCAAGCAGGCGACGATCGATCTCAAGGTCGTGCTGCGGACCTGGGCCGGGCTGCCGCGCTACTGGGCGACGCTCGTCCGCTCCAGCCTCGTCGGCATGTGGATGGGCGTGACGCCCGGCGGCGCGATCGCCGCCTCCTTCATGGGCTATGGCCTCGCCAAGCGCTTCTCGCGGCGCGGCGCCAATTTCGGCAAGGGCGAGATCGAGGGCGTGCTTGCGCCGGAGACCGCGGCGCATGCCGCCGGCACCAGCGCCTTGCTGCCGATGCTGGCGCTCGGCATCCCGGGCTCGGCCACGGCGGCCGTGCTGCTCGGCGGCCTGCTGGTCTGGGGGCTTCAGCCCGGGCCGATGCTCTTCGTCGAGCAGAAGGACTTCGTCTGGGGGCTGATCGCCTCGATGTATCTCGGCAACCTCGCCGGCCTGATCATCGTGCTGGCGACCGTGCCGCTTTTCGCCGCGATCATGCGCATCCCCTTCTCCTTCGTCGCGCCGGTGATCCTGATCGTCTGCGCTATCGGCGCCTATACGATCTCCAACTCGATCTTCGACATCTGGCTGATGCTGATCTTCGGCATCATCGGCTATGTCTTCAAGAAGCTCGACTACCCGCTGGCGCCGCTGGTGCTGGCGCTGGTCCTGGGCGACCGGGCCGAGGACGCTTTCCGGCAGGCCCTGCTCGGCTCGGGCGGCAGTCTCGGGGTCTTCTTCGCCAACGGGCTCGTCACGACACTGGTTGCGCTCGCGATGATCCTGCTCTTCTGGGGGCCGGTGTCGGACCTGATCGGGGCGGTGCGGCGCAGAAGCGGCCGGGCCGGAAAGGCGGCAGAAGCCGCCGAGTGAGAATGCGTTCGGACGCRAACGCGGGTCGTCCCGGCCAAATTGAAACGCAGAGCCGGGTCGAGATGAACTGGAATGGATACGTGACGCGATGACCCATGCTGCCCCCCTCGCCAAACAGGGCTCGCGCAATCTCGGGCTCGAACGGCGCCTCGCCCAGGCGCTCGAAGGCGAGGTCCGCTTCGACGCATTCACGCGCGGGCGTTATGCCACCGACGCCTCGATCTACCAGATCATCCCGCAGGGTATCGCCTTTCCGAAGAGCGAGACCGACATTGCGGCCGCGCTCCAGATCGCGGCCGAGCACGGCGTTCCGGTGATCGCGCGCGGCGGCGGCACGTCGCAAAACGGCCAGCCGATCGGCGATGCGCTGATCCTCGACATGAGCCGGCATTTTAACGCGATCCGCGACTATGACCCGGCCTCGCGCACGGTCTCGGTCGCGCCCGGCATCGTGCTGGAGCAGCTCAACAGCCATGTGAAGAAGGACGGCCTGTTCTTCCCGGTCGAGCCCTCGACCGCGAGCCGCTGCACCATTGGCGGCATGGCCGGCAACAACTCCTCCGGCGCGCGCTCGCTGCGCTACGGCAAGATGGTCGACAATGTCATTGCCCTGCGGGCGCAGTTCCATGACGGCGAGGCCTTTGCGCTGGGCGAGAACCCGGTCGGCGACAATGCCTCGGTCAGGACGCGGGACCTGATGACGCGGATGCTGTCCCTGGCGGACGGGCACCGCGACGAGATCGAGCGCATCTTCCCGAAGGTGCAGCGCCGGGTCGGCGGCTACAATCTCGACGAGCTGCTCCCGGCCCGGCCGAACCTGTCGCATCTGCTGGTCGGCTCGGAAGGCACGCTCGCGATCACCACGGAGGCGACGCTCAGGCTCTCGCCCCTGCCGACCCACCGCGTCATGGGCGTCTGCCATTTCCCGGATTTTCGTGCGGCGATGGAGACGACGCAGCATATCGTGGCGCTGGGTCCGGTCGCGGTCGAGCTCGTCGACAACAATGTGCTGGTGCTCGGTGCCGATATCCCGCTCTTCGTGCGAACGCTCGCCGACATCACCAGGGGCCAGCCGAACTGCCTGCTGCTGGTCGAATTCGCCGGCGACGATCTCGCGGCGCTGAAGTACGACCTGAAGCGGCTCGACCAGTGCATGGCCGATCACGGCTTTGCCGACGCGGTCGTCGAGGTCGTCGAACCGGCACGGCAGAAGCCGGTCTGGGAGGTGCGCGAGGCCTGCCTCAATATCATGATGTCGATGAAGGGCGACGGGAAGCCGGTCTCCTTCATCGAGGACTGCGCCGTCCCGCTCGAACATCTCGCCGACTATACCGACGCGGTGACCGAGCTCTTTACCCGTCACGGCACGCGCGGAACCTGGTACGCCCATGCCTCGGTCGGCTGCCTGCACGTCCGCCCGATCCTGAACATGAAGGACGAGGCCGGGGTCAAGGCGATGCGCGGCATCGCCGAGGCCGCCTGCGACCTCGTGCGCCAGTTCAAGGGCTCCTATTCCGGCGAGCATGGCGACGGCATTTCCCGCTCGGAATTCGTCGAACCGATGTTCGGCGGCCCGCTGACGCGCGCCTTCGAGGCGGTGAAGGACGGGTTCGACCCGGAGAACCGGCTGAATCCCGGCAAGATCGTGCGGCCGCTCAAGATGGACGATCGCAGCCTGATGCGGTTTCCGCCGGGCTATGCGACGCCTATCCCGGCCGCAACCGCACTCGATTGGTCCGATTGGGGCGGGCTCGGCGGCGCCGTCGAGATGTGCAACAACAATGGCACCTGCCGGAAACTCTCCGGCGGCACGATGTGCCCGTCCTATCGCGCCACCAGGGACGAGACCCATCTGACGCGCGGGCGCGCCAACAGCCTGCGCCTCGCGATCTCCGGGCAGCTCGGCCCCGACGCCTTCACCTCGCCTGAGATGAAGGAGACGCTCGATCTCTGCGTCTCCTGCAAGGGCTGCAAGCGCGACTGCCCGACCGGCGTCGACATGGCCCGGATGAAGATCGAGTTCCTCCACCATTATCACCAGCGCCATGGCTTGCCCCTGAAGGAACGGCTGATCGCCTGGCTGCCGCGCTATGCGCCCTATGCCGCGAAACTGGCGCCGCTGATGAACCTGCGCGATCGCATCCCTGCTCTGGCCAAACTGAGCGAGCGCTGGCTCGGCTTCAGCGCGCGCCGCTCGCTGCCGGTCTGGCGCAAGCCCTGGGTGCAGGCCGGCAACCCGGCAACGCCTGGCGATGTGAAGGGCGACGGCCGCGACATCGTGCTCTTCGGCGATACGTTCAACCGCTACTACGAGCGCGAGAATATGGAGGCGGCTGAGCGCGTGCTCGCGGCCGGCGGCTATCGCATCCACAAGGTCGAACCGGCTGACGGCGGCAGGCCGCTCTGCTGCGGACGGACCTTCCTCTCGGCCGGATTGGTCGACGAGGCGCGCATCGAGGCCAAGCGCACGCTCGATGCGCTCTCGCCCTATATTGCCGGGGGCGCCCGCATCGTCGGGCTCGAACCGTCCTGCCTGCTGACCTTCCGCGACGAGTTTGGCGCGATCCTGCCCAAGGAGCAGGTTGAACCCGCGGCCAGCGCGGCTTTCCTGCTCGAAGAGCTGCTCGCGGCCGATATCAAGGCGGGGACGACCACGTTGCCGCTGAAGGACCAGGCGGGCCGCGTCGCCCATCTGCACGGGCATTGCCACCAGAAGGCGTTCGCGGCGATGGGCGCCGTCGAGGCGACGCTCCGCGCGATTCCGGGTCTCGACGTCAAGCCGATCGAGTCGAGCTGCTGCGGCATGTCGGGTGCCTTCGGCTACGGCGCGGACACCATGGATGTCTCGCTCGCCATGGCCGAGCTCTCGCTGCTGCCGGCAGTGCGCAAGGCAGGCGCGCAGGACCTCGTCGTTGCCGATGGCACGAGTTGCCGCCACCAGATCCACGATGGTGCAGGCCGAGAGGCGCTGCATGTCGCCCGCGTGCTCGACATGGCGTTGGAGGGCTGACGCGAAAAGCCGGAGCGGCAGCAGGCATCCCAACCAAGGACCCGGACAAACGGGTGAGCCGAAGGAGGACGGACGATGCTAAGGACGATGCTTCTGACTGGCGTCACGGCGCTGATCGCTGCCGGAGGAATACAGGCCGCCATGGCAAAGGACTATTTCCTCGCAAGCGGGCGCTGGGACAATGTCGTCCTGGTGATCGACCTCGAAAGGGCGATCGATCCGGCCAATGACGGCACGCCGAAAGCGGTGGTGAACCGCATCCGCGTCACGCCCGATATCGACGCGACCGGGACCGGCAAGGCCGACACAATCTCCAGCGGCCAGCCGATCACCATCACCATCGCGCCGGATTACCGGCGCGCCTATGTGGTCAATCATTCCGGCCGCACCAGGCCCGACGATGCCGCCGCCTTCCAGCACGGCCATGCCGGCACCGTCACCATCGTCGATCTCAAGAAGGCGCTCGATCCGGCGAGCAACGGCACGCTTGCGGCCGTCGAGGGTTATATCGAGACGGAAGGCTTTGGGCCGACCGGCTTCGCGATCGCTCCTGACGGCCGGCATGCCGCGCTCGCCCATGCCGAACAGAAGGGCGACGAGGATGGCGGCCGCCATATCAGCATCGTCGACCTCGCCAGCAACAAGGTCATTCGTCGGGTCGAGCAGGCTTTCGGCAAGCCCGGCTTCCCATGCCCTCCCGATCCCGTGCCGCACCGCGCGCCCGACCCGAAATTCGGCTGTTTCCCTGACACCAACGGCGTGACGATCAGTCCGCTCGGTGGGGGCACGATCTTCGGCGCCAATGGCGGAACGGACGATATCTCGGTGATCAGCCTGCAAAAGGCGATTGCGGGTGAAGTCGGAGCGGAGATCGCGCGCATTCCCGTGCAGGCGGGCGGCTTCGGCATCTCGACCAGCCCGGACGGCAAGCTTGTGGCGCATGCCTCGCGCGAGAACGCGCAGACCGACAGGCCCGGCAATACCGTCTCGATCATCGATGTCGAGAAGGCGCTGTCGGACCCTGCCAAGGCCGAGGTCGCCCGCGTGCTGGTCGGCACCGACGACAAGTCCGTGCCGACACGCCCCTTCGTGGCGGCGTTCCTGCCGGACGGCAAGCGCATCCTGTCGACGCATTTCCGCTCGAACAATATCGACATCATCGATGTCGCCAAGGCCATCGCCGGGCAGCCGGCAACGATCAAGAGGGTCGAGTTGAAGACGCCCGGCGGCGAGCCCTCCCGCCCGCGCGGCATCGCGATCACCCCCGACGGAAAATATGCCGCGATCACCGGAGCGCCCAAGGGCAAGTCGAATTCCAGCGTGGTCTGGATCGTCGATCTCGCGAGCTACGAGGTGAAGGGCCGCGTCACCGAGATCGGCAATGAGAGCTACATGATCGGCGCCTTCCAGGCGAACTGATCACGACGGGGCCTGCGTTGGCGGCGGGCGGTCAGGCATCGGGCCGCATGGCCAATGCCAAGTCCCGGCTGGTAGAGAGCAGGACAACGCGCGTCATTCCGGTGCCGGGACAGGCACGGCCGGGACGACGCGCGGGTTCTCCAGCCGTCAGCGCAATCGATGCTTCAATTCCTTGCCACCAGCACGCCGTTCTTCGCGGTGATCGCGCTCGGCGCATTGGTTTCCGGCCGCACGCTGTTCGGCCCCGATTCCGTCAGGGTGCTCAACACCTTCGCCTTCATGATCGCGACGCCGGCAATGGTGCTGCGCGTGATGTCGCGGCAGCCGATCGCCGAGCTCTGGAACACGACCTTCTTCGTGGCGCTGGCAGCAATCGGCGTGACGATCATGGCGCTTGGCATCCTCATCGGCACGCGGTTGCGCGCCCTGCCCTTCCCCAATGCGGTCTCGCGCGGRCAGAGCCTCGTCGGCGGCAATTTCGCCTTTCTCGGCATTCCCCTGATGCTGGCCTTCCTCGGCGAGCGCGCCGCAGCGCCGATCGCGATCGGCCTGATCTGCGACACGGCGCTGGTCGTGCCCCTGTCGATCGGGMTGATCGAGGCCGGGCGCGGCGCCGGTTCGGCACCCGCCATTGCCGGCCGGCTCATTCGCGGCACGATCCTCAACCCCTTCATGCTGTCGATCGCAGGCGGCCTCGCGCTCTCGGTCAGCGGGGTCGCGATCCCGGAACCGGTCGACCGCTTCCTCTCCTTCCTCGGAAATGCGGCTGCGCCGGTCGGCGTCTTCGCGCTCGGCCTCGCGGCGCGACAATGGAGCGGTGGCGGCAGCAAGCTCCCGGCCCTCGGGATTGCACCACTGGTCGTCGGCAAGCTCGTGCTGCACCCGCTGGTGACCTGGATCGTGCTTGCCGTCGTGCTCAAGCTTGACGCGTTCTGGGTCACGGCCGGCGTGCTCTATTCGGCCCTCCCCATCGCGGCGAATGTCTTCGTCATCTCCGAGCGCTTCGAGACCGATAGCCGGCCAATCGCGGCTGCGATCGTGCTCTCCACGGCCCTGGCGGCGCTGACCTTCCCCGTCGCGATCTGGCTGGTCTCGGCTGCCACGGGAGCGCCGTAGCGCTCTCTTCGCAACTGCAACCGTGCCCTTGCGCTGTTGCCTGTAGTCAGCGGCTTGGCGAGACGGCTAGAAACAGCCGGTCGGCGGGTCCGTCCGCGCGGCGCGATGGAACCGCCGGAGGCATCATGACCAGCCAGCTCTTCACCCCGTACAAGCTCGGCGGCCTCGAACTCGCCAACCGCATCGTGATCGCGCCGATGTGCCAGTATTCGGCCGAGGATGGCCGGGCGACCGACTGGCATACGATCCATCTCGGCCATCTCGCCCTGTCCGGCGCCGCGCTGATGTTCATCGAGGCGACGGCCGTCGAGCCGGAGGGCCGGATCAGCCCGCTGGACCTCGGCCTCTGGTCGGACGAGACGGAAGCGGCCCTGGCCAGGACGCTGGCGGCGGTCCGTGCGTATTCCGACATGCCGATCGGCATCCAGCTCGGCCATGCCGGGCGCAAGGCCTCGGTGGCCGCGCCCTGGACAGGCGGCGGCCAGCTCGGGCTCGACCAAGGCGGCTGGCAGACGCTTGCCCCGTCCGCCATCCCGTTTGGCGATCATCCCCGGGCGCCGCTCGCGCTCGATCTCGCAGGCATCGCCCGCATCCGCGAGAACTTCGCCGCATCGGCCAAGCGCGCCGTGCGGCTGGGCTTGCAGGCGATCGAGCTGCACGCCGCCCACGGCTATCTCCTGCACCAGTTCCTCTCGCCGCTCTCGAACCAGCGCGGGGATGAGTATGGCGGCTCGCTCGAGAACCGCATGCGCCTGCCGCTCGAAGTCTATGATGCCGTGCGGGCCGTGGTCCCTGCGGAGATCCCGGTCGGCTTCCGCGTCTCCGGCACCGACTGGGTCCCGGGCGGCTGGGACGTCGAACAGACCGTCGCTTTCGCAAGGGCGGTCGAGGCGCGCGGCGGCAGCTTCATGCATGTCTCCAGCGGCGGGCTCTCGGCCAAGCAGGCGATCCCGCTTGGGCCGAATTACCAGGTCCCCTTCGCCCGGGCCGTGAAGCAGGCGACCAATCTGCCGAGCATCGCCGTCGGGTTGATCACCGAGCCGGATCAGGCCGAAGCGATCGTCGGCACCGGCGATGCCGATCTCGTCGCGCTGGCGCGCGGCATCCTCTACGATCCGCGGTGGCCCTGGCACGCCGCCGCCCATCTCGGTGCCAGCGTCAAGGCGCCCAACCAGTATCTGCGCTCCCAGCCGCGGCAGTTCCGCAATCTCTTCGGCTGAACGCAAGCCTGAGCCAGCTGGATCAGGTCTCCAGCTGGAAGCGCTCGAACCGGTGCAACGCGTCCTCGATGGCCGCCTTGTGCCGCTCGGGAGAGCCTTTGCCGACCCAGTTCCATTGCTGGACGAGAAGCGTCCCGTTCGCGCGATCGGCCTTGAGGTCGATCGCCGCGACGATCTCGTCGCCGACCAGAACCGGCAGGGCGAAATATCCCATCGCCCGCTTCTCCTTCGGCACATAGGCCTCGAACAGGTGATCGTAGCCGAAGAAAAGCTTCAGCCGCTTGCGCTGGATGATCAGCGGATCGAAGGGCGAAAGGATATGGACCAGCTCGGCATCCGGTGCCGGCGTCGGTTCGAGCATGGCGGGTTGCGCCCAATGCTCCTGCTTTCCCGCCCCTTCGATCGTGACAGGCACGAGCGTTCTGCGGCGTAGCCTCGTCTCGATCAACTCGCGGATCGCGGGCTTGCGCGGCGCGTCGAGATGGCAGACCGAGTCGAGGCTGACGATGCCCTGCGATCGCAAGGCCCGGTCGAGGAGATAGTCGAGAACCTGTTTCTCGGTGRCCGGGCGTGGGGCGCGCTCCCAGCCAAAATGCCGCTCCGGAAGCTCGTAGCTCTTCAGCATGCCGGCGCGCTCGCAGATCGTCAGCGCACCGCTGAAGAAGGCGAGCTGCAGGGCGCGTTTCGAGGGCTTGCGGCTCGCCCAGGCATGATCCTTCTCGATGAGCACATCATCGTCGATGTCTCGGATCGAGAGCGCGCCATCGCGCCGAACGCGGCCCATGACCTTGCGCAGGTCCTCGTTCGTCACCGAATTGAACCAGCTCGGAGGGTTTTCGCGCCGCCGCTTCATCTCGGGCAGGAAGAAGCGCAGATCCTGGGTCGGGACATAGGCCAGCGCGTGCGTCCAGTATTCGAAGACGCTCTTGTCGATGCTCTGGGCCTGGCGCAGATGCGCGCGCTGATAGTCCGGAATGCGCGTCCACAGGATGTGATGATGGCAGCGTTCGACCACGTTGATCGTGTCGATCTGCACATAGCCGAGATGGTCCACCGCCGCCGGCGTGGCTTCGGAGCCGTCGCCAAAGGGAGCGAGCGTATCGAGCCGCTGGGCGCGTAGCCAGATCCGGCGGGCCTGCGACGGGCTGATCGAGAGGGGTTTTGGCGGACGTCTCGGCATGTCGGATCTATAGCGACGCTGCGCGCGCCCTCCTGTCAGGAGCGATCATGAACCGGCCCGCCGCGCGCGCTCGGACTGGGCGGCACCCGGACCGGTCGCGAGCCAGATCACGTGCCTTGCGCCCCCGCGCTTGCCGTTGGCGCGCGTCTTCACCTCCTCGACGGCATAGCCGCTCTTGCGCAGGCGCTGGGTGAAGCCATGATCGGGACCGGACGACCAGACGGCGAGGACGCCGCCAGGACGCAGGGCTGCGCGTGCGACGGCGAGGCCCGCCATGTCGTAGAGATCGTCATTCGCCCGGCGCGTCAGCCCCTCCGGGCCGTTGTCGACATCGAGCAGGATCGCATCGAACGCCGCGGGAGCGGCGCCGATCGTCCGTGCGACATCCTCCTCGCGGATGGTGACACGGGGATCGGCGAGGCAATCGCCGAAGACCTGAGCCATCGGACCGCGGGCCCAGGCGACGACGGCCGGCACGAGCTCCGAGACCACGATCTGCGCGCCTTGCCCGAACGCCGCCAGCGCCGCGCGCAGGGTAAAGCCCATGCCGAGCCCGCCGATCAGGATGCGGGGCTCCGGCCRGCCGGCAAGACGCGCCGCGACCAGCGTTGCCAGTGCCTCCTCCGAGCCGCTGAGGCGGCTGTTCATCAGCTCGATCGCGCCCAGCATGATCGAGAACTCCGCACCGCGCTGCTTGAGGCGGATTTCGCCGCCGCCACCCGGCATCGTCGCGGTATCGATCTGGATCCAGGGAATCACGGGTTCACTCGGCTTCTGGGGCGGCAGGGTTTCTGGGGTAGCAGCCGCCCGCAACAGCATAGCAGCGCCGGCTGCGCAATTCCCGCTCCGTGGATTCGCCAGTTTCAGGCCGGACTCCAGCGAATACCCGTTGCCCGGGAAGCGGCTGCCATCGCGCTCGCCTGATGCCACGCGCACGCCTATAAGGCACGAAAACAACGACTGGAAGAAACGTCATGGAGCTTCAGGCCGCAGCGTCGCAAGCGCCTGCCATCCGGCCCTCCAGCGGCCTCGGCCGCGCTGTCGGCCTCGTCGACCGCAGCGTCGGCGGGCTGGTCGAACTGGTCGTGGCCGTGCTCGTCGTCATCGAGATCGGCCTGCTCGGCGCCGGCGTCACGGCGCGCTACGTCTTCCATGCACCGCTGGTCTGGTCGGACGAACTGGCCTCGATCCTGTTCCTCTGGCTCTCCATGCTGGGCGCGGTGGTTGCGCTCCGGCGCGGCGAGCATATGCGCATGACCGGCCTGGTCAGCCGTGTCGGCCCGCAGACGCGGGCCTGCCTCGAGGCGCTGGCGATCACCGCCGGCATTGCCTTCCTGCTGCTGCTCCTGCCGCATGCGCTCGAGTATGCCGAGGAGGAGGCGTTCATCGTCACTCCGGCGCTCGAAATCACCAATGCCTGGCGCGCAGCCGCAATCCCGGCCGGTATCGGCCTGATGCTGGTCGTCGCCTTCTGCCGGATGCTGCGCCTGCCTTCGTTCAAGCCGGCCCTGATCGCGATTGCCCTGACGGCCGCCCTCCTGCTGCTGTTCTGGCTTGCCGGCCCCGTCCTGAAGCCGCTCGGCAAACTCAACCTGGTGATCTTCTTCGTCGGCGTCGTCGCGCTGAACGTCTTCTCCGGCGTGCCGATCGCCTTCTCCTTTGCGCTGGCGACCTTCGGCTATCTCGCGCTGACGACTTCGACCCCCCTGATCGTCATGGTCGGACGGCTCGATGAGGGCATGAGCCACATCATGCTGCTCGCCGTGCCGCTCTTCATCTTCCTTGGCGCGCTGATCGAGATGACCGGCATGGCGCGTGCCATGATCGAGTTCCTGGCCGGGCTGCTCGGCCATGTCCGCGGCGGCCTGTCCTATGTGCTGATCGGCGCGATGTATCTGGTCTCCGGCATCTCGGGCTCGAAGATCGCCGATATGGCCGCGATCGCGCCGGTGCTCTTCCCCGAAATGAAGGCGCGCGGCGCGGCGCCGGGCGATCTCGTCGCCCTGCTCTCGGCGACCGGCGCGCAGACCGAGACGATCCCGCCCTCGATCGTGCTGATCACCATCGGCTCGGTCACCGGCGTCTCGATTGCGGCCCTG
Organism: Allobosea sp. 05T422_2; assembly: GCF_056396265.1. Classification (NCBI taxonomy): domain Bacteria; kingdom Pseudomonadati; phylum Pseudomonadota; class Alphaproteobacteria; order Hyphomicrobiales; family Alloboseaceae; genus Allobosea; species Allobosea sp. 05T422_2. The sequence continues at coordinate 37,613 of NZ_JBFTLD010000033.1, forward strand.
TTCACCGGCGGCCTGCTGCCGGCAATGGTGCTCGGCGTCGCACTCTGCTGCGTCGTCAGATGGCGCTATCGCCACGAGGATCTCGGCCATGTCGTGCGCCAGTCGCGCCGGCAGATCGGCAAGCTCGCGCTGATCGCGCTGCCCGCCATCGCCCTGCCCTTCGTCATCCGCGCCGCGGTTGTCGAGGGCGTCGCCACGGCGACCGAAGTCTCGACCATCGGCATCGCCTATTCCGTGCTCGCCGGCCTGCTGCTCTACCGCCAGTTCGATTGGCGGCGCCTGCCGAAGATGCTGGTCGATACCGCCTCGCTGACCGGCGCGATCATCTTCATCATCGGCTGCGCCACCGCCATGGCCTGGGGCCTGACGCAATCGGGTTTCTCGCAGGATCTCGCCCGCATGATGTCTGCGATTCCCGGCGGCACCTGGGGCTTCCTGGCGATCTCCATCCTCGCCTTCGTCATCCTCGGCAGCGTGCTCGAAGGCATCCCCGCTGTCGTGCTGTTTGGCCCCCTGCTTTTCCCGATCGCCAAGCAGGTCGGGGTGCACGAGGTCCATTACGCGATGGTGGTGGTGCTCGCGATGGGCATCGGCCTTTTCGCCCCGCCCTTCGGCGTCGGCTATTACGGCGCCTGCGCGATCAGCAAGGTCAACCCGGACGAGGGCCTGAAATATATCGGAGCCTATATGCTCGCCCTGCTCATCGGCCTCGTGATCGTCGCCGCTGTGCCGTGGATCTCGACGGGCTTCCTGTAGCGCTGATCCTGCAGGCCATCGGGGACGGAAGCGCGGCTCAGGACGCGCTGCTGCGTCTTGCCTGCCGGGGCACCGGAGCAGTGCTGGCGGCGACGGCCGACGCATCATTGGCCTCCTTGGCCAGCGTCGCCGCCTCGAAGATCGCCGCCTCCTCGCGCAGCCAGGCGACGAGCGCCTCGAAGCCCGGCCTGTGCTCGGTGTTGGGGCTGAAGGTGAGCCAGCAGCCGGTTGCGCTCTCGAAGCCGAGACCGAGCGGGTTGATCAGGGCGCCCGAAGCCAGTTCCTCCGCCACATAGCAGCGTGGCGCCAGCGCGACGCCGAGCCCCGCCATCGCCGCGCGGATGATCACCGAATAGTAGCCGTAGCGCACGGTATGCGCGGGAAC
>NZ_JBFTLD010000034.1:0-38677 GCF_056396265.1 Allobosea sp. 05T422_2
TGCAAACACAAAGGGTTAGATCATCGGACCGGATACGGTTTCCGGTCCGATGATCTGATGAACTGATCCTTCAAACCGGCGTCGTCCCGATCGACCGGCCGCGCCATCACGGCCACCTTGGGTTAGCTGATGCCTGCCGGACAGCGGCGCCATATCTCGGCGCCGGCAGAACCGATCGTCACCCGCACCTGGGTCTCGCCTTGAAGCACCATATCGACGGGCGCGCCGGCATCCGCCTCTCCGGGAGGCAAGGTGAAGCTGAACCTGTGCCGCGTGTAGGTCCCCGACAGCGTCAGGCCCTTGGTGGTGGTGACCGAGGGGCCCTCGATGGCGAAGCGCTGCCCATGTCCGGAACACCAGGCGCCGTCGATCGCATCGGCGCGGGCTGGGTTCACCGCCCCGACCGTTACGGCTGCGGCGGCCGCGAGAGCCAAGCAACCCCTATGCATCGGCGCTACCTCCGTGATGACTCGGTGGTGAAGAGGGGCGTTGCATCCCAGCCGTCCGCCACCATGAGGGAAGGCCATGCCAAAGTGAAGCTTGGATTGTAATTGGAATAATTCTAAACTAGATGGATGGCGCAATCCTCACATCGACCCGATCGGGATGATTCCACCATGACGACCATCACCGGTTCCGCGCCGCTTTGTCCTGCCAGCGCGCAGCCTTGCACCTGCTTTCGCCCGTTCGAGCGCTCCTGCTCGGCTAGCGCGGCCGAGCAGGCCAGGCGCGCTCCAGGCTGGTTTGGCGGCCGCGTGCCGCGCGCGCTGATGCTGTTCGGTCACGACCTCGAGACCATCGAGGTTCTGCGGATCGCGGTTGTCGCCGTCTCGGCCGTGCTGATCTGGTTTCAGGTCGTCCGACCCGTGGCAGGCTGGGATCTCGTTGGCGTCGGCGGCTTGCTGTTCGGAGCCTGGCCGATCGTCCGCGAGGCGATCGAGAACATCAAAGAGCGGCGAATGACCATGGAGCTCTCCATGTCGATCGCCATTGTGGCGGCCGCCGCGATCTCTGAATTCTTCACCGCGCTGGTCGTCACCTTCTTCGTGCTCGTGGCCGAGGAGCTGGAGCATCTGACGGTGGACCGTGGGCGGGCCGCGATCGCCGACCTGATCGACGTGATGCCGCATGAGGCGACCGTGCGCCGCGACGGCGTCATCTCGGTCATTCCCATCGACAGTATCGTGGTTGGCGACCGCGTCCTGGTCGCTCCCGGCGAGAATATTCCTGTCGACGGGCTCGTCCGGTCGGGCCTGTCCTATGTCGATCAGGCGCGGATCACCGGCGAGTCGATGCCGATCAAGCGCAGCGAAGGCGATGCCGTCTTCGCGGGCTCGATCAACCAGTCGGGTGCGCTCGATATCCAGGTCAACCGCGTCGGACGCGACACCAGCTTCGGGCGTATCATTGACGCGATCGAGAACGCGGAACAGTCCCGCGCGCCGGTCCAGCGCCTCGCCGACCAGCTCGCCGGCTATCTCGTCTACTTCTCCTTCGCCGCGGCGATCGTCACCTACCTGCTCACCGGAAACATCCGCGACACGATCTCGGTCATCATCGTCGCCGGCGCCTGCGGCGTCGCAGCCGGCACGCCCCTGGCGGTACTGGGTGGCATCGGCCGTGCCGCGCGCAACGGCGCGATCATCAAGGGTGGCGTGCACCTTGAGATGCTCGGCCGCATCGACACGATCGTGCTCGACAAGACGGGGACGCTGACCTTCGGCGAGCCGCGGGTTCTCGAGATCCATCCGGCGCCCGGCCGTAGCGAAGGGGAGTTGCTGAGGCTGGCGGCTTCGGCCGAACTGCGCTCCGAACATCCGCTGGCCAAGGCGATCGTCGCGGAAGCGCGGGCGCGCGAGATTGCGGTGCCGGAGCCCGATCGCTTCGACTACACGCTCGGTCGCGGCGTCTCGGCGCAGATTGGCGAGGATCGTATCCTGATCGGCAGCGTCAAGCTGCTGCAGGCCGATGGGATCGAGGCTCCCGCGGGTCGGGCCGGCAACGCCGTCTCGTCCGAGATCTGCGTCGCGATCAACGGCCTCTATGCGGGCTCCTTCGCAGTGGCCGACGAAGTCAGGCCGGAGGCGGCCTCTGCCATTCGCGCCCTGCATGCCTTGAAGATCCGCACCATTCTGCTGACCGGTGACAATGCCAGGGTTGCCGACAGCGTCGGGGCCAGTCTGGGCATCGACACGGTCGAGGCCGGCATGCTGCCCGAGCAGAAGCTGGAGCGCGTGCGGACCCTGGTCGCCTCCGGTGCCAAGGTCGCCATGCTGGGCGATGGCATCAATGACGCGCCGGCGCTGACGGCTGCAAGCGTCGGCATCGCGATGGGGTCCGGGACCGACGTCGCCAAGGAGAGCGCGGATATCGTGCTGCTGGCCAACGACCTGGAGCGTCTGGTCGAGACGGTTCGCATCGCCCAGCGCACGCGCGGCGTCATCTGGCAGAACTTTTCAGGCACAATCGCGGTGGATGCCCTGGGCATCGCCATGGCGGCCTTCGGCTTCCTGAATCCGTTGCTGGCCGCGTTCATCCACGTCTCGTCCGAGCTGATCTTCATCTCGAACTCCGCGCGGCTGCTGCCGGCCGGCGAAAAGCGGGTGACGGCAGCAGCCGGGAGAGAGTCTTAAGTACCGGACCGGCGCCAGCCGCGGATCCTTGGGGGAGGAACCTAGACCTGATGCCCGACGAGCGCGCCGATCGCCCAGGTCGCGGCCATCGCGATGGCGCCCCAGAACGTCACGCGCAGGGTCGGCTTGACGATGCCGGCTCCGCCGACGACGGCGCCGATCGAGCCAAGCAGGGCAAGGCAGACGAGCGAACCACCTGAGACCGCCCAGCCGATCGATCCCGCGGGCACGACGAGGGCGAGCAGCAAGGGGACGGCTGCGCCCGTTGCAAACGTGACGGCCGAAGTCAGCGCCGCCTGGACAGGCCGCGCGATCATGTGCCCGGCGAGACCAAGCTCGTCGCGTGAATGCGCTTCGAAGGCATCCCTGGCCGTCATCTGCTCCGCGACCTTGCGGGCGAGCGCCGGTTCGACGCCGCGCTCCACGTAGATCTGCGTTAGCTCGGCCAGTTCCGCCTCGGGCTGCTCGGCGAGTTCGCGCCGTTCACGCGCCATGTCCGCCTTCTCGGTGTCCGACTGGGAACTGACGGAAACATATTCGCCAGCCGCCATCGACATGGCGCCGGCGACGAGCCCGGCGACGCCCGCGACCAGCACCTCGTTGGCGCTCTTGGCCGCCGCCGCGACGCCCACGACGAGGCTTGCCGTCGAGATGATGCCGTCATTGGCACCGAGCACGGCGGCGCGAAGCCAGCCGATCCGCTCGACAAGATGATTTTCACGGTGGAGCGGATACATGGCGTCGGTCCTTGCGGTTGGCCKGGCCGCTCAGTCGAAGCGCGAACCGCGGGGCGTGACCAGGGGCAGCATACGCGAGAGCGTTGCATCCTTCAGGACGAGGTGATGGGCAATCGCCGCCAGCGCATGGACGCCAGCCAGCACCATGAAGAGATGGGCGGCCACGACATGCGCGTCCTTGAGAGTCTTTGCCAGAGCGGTGTCGAGCGCGACCGGCGATGGAATGGTGGCGAGCCAGAAGAAGTCGACGGGACGGCCCCTCATCCAGGCCGCGAAGAGCCCGATCAGGGGGATCGCCAGCATCGCCGCGTAAAGACCGAGATGTGCGATCTTCGCAGCCAGTTCCACCATCGGCGCGGCCGGCAGCGCCTCGGGTGCGGGCGTCATGCTGCGCCAGCCGATGCGCACCACCGTCAATGCGATCACGAGAAGACCAATCGACATATGGAGCGTGAGCAGCCACGGGCGGTCGCCCTTCGGGAATTCGTCGCGCACGAGCCCTATTCCGTAGGCCGCGACGACGGCGAGCGCGATGACCCAGTGAAGGCTGATGGTGAACCTGTCGTATCGGCGTGTCGGCATCGGGAAATCCTCATGGCAGGAGCTGAAACTGAGAGCAGGGGCTGGAGAGGGGGCCTGACGGCTGGTCAGTCGTCGTCGCCATCCCGCGTGACGCGTTCGAGCGTTTCAGGATCGAATTTCGCCTTGATGCGGCGGCCGGCTTCGTCGGCCGCGCGGACCTTGTAACAGCCGTGGTCGGTCTTGATCCGCATGGTGGTCCAGCCTTCGGCCCGGAGCTTTTCGACCAGTGCCTCGCGCGGCTTCCACTCCGTCATCGGAGCAAGGCAGCGTTGGCCGGCGTAAGCGGGAGCCGTCACCCCGAAGAGGAGGCCGAGTGCGGCGGCTGGCAGGGCGCGCTTCATGAAACCTGTCCTCCACGGGTTGGGCCGATGGCCCCTTCCATCACGCCAAGCTGACACCCACCTGAACGGCGGATGCGATTGCGTTCAGCCCGCTGTCAGGTTTGTGCCATAGACGGGCGAATGGTCCCCGGAGGCTGCGGAACCCGGCATGCGTGTGCTTCTCGTCGAGGACGATCCGATCCTGGGTCCAGCGGTGCGCGACCAGGTCGCAGCCGACGGACATGGCGTGGATTGGGCGAGCCGGATTGCGGATGCCACGGAGTTCATCCGGCTTGCGAGCTACGACCTGATCCTTCTCGACCTGATGCTGCCGGACGGGCGTGGGCTCGACCTGCTCCGCGCCAGRCGGCAGGCCGGCGACGCGACCCCGGTGATCGTCCTGACCGCGCGCGACCAGGTCTCCGATCGGATCGCGGGGCTGAACGCCGGGGCGGACGATTATCTCGTCAAGCCGTTCGATCTGGCGGAGCTCTCCGCACGCCTTAGCGCCGTGGCGCGCCGCTATGGCGGCAATCCCAATCCCCTGCTGCGGATCGGAGATCTGACGCTCGATCTTGCGGCGCGCACCATCGCCAGGGATGGCCGCAGCATCGCCCTGACCGCGCGCGAATGGGCCCTGTTCGACGCCTTCCTCCAGCGCCCGGCCATGCTTTGCTCCAAGGCGCTGCTCGAAGAGCGGCTCTACGCCTTCGATTCCGAGGTCGAGAGCAACACGATCGAGGTCTATGTCGGGCGTCTGCGCAAGAAGCTCGGCGCCCATGTGATCGAGACCGTGCGTGGCATGGGCTATCGTCTCGGTGCGACAGCCGTCGCAGGATCGGGCAAGGCGAGGCCATGACGAGATTCGCGTTGCCGCCCAGGGGCAGCCTGCAACGCCGGCTCGCCTTGTCCCTGACCGGCGGCGTCATGGCGCTGTGGCTCCTGGCAACGCTGGGCGCCGGCTTGCTCCTGCGCCATGAGATCGACGAGGTCTTCGACAGTGCCTTGCAGGAGGTGGTCCAGCGCGTGCTGCCGCTCGCCTATACCGAGGTTCTCAACCGCGATGCGGATGCAGAGCCCGGGCCCCAGCAGATCGCATCGGTCGGCGCACATCGCGAATACATCACCTATGTCGTGCGCGATGCGGCCGGGCGGAGCCTGCTGCAGTCGCATGACGCAGACCCGGCGCAGTTTCCGCCGAACCCCGCGCATGGCTTCAGCGACGGACCGAGTTCGCGTCTCTACACGGAGGTCGCCGTCAGCGGCACACTTGTCGTCACCGCCGCCGAGCGACCGGGCCACCGCCAGAACGCGGTGCGCGACGCCATCAAGGTGCTGGCCTGGCCGCTGCTGCTGCTTCTGCCTCTCGGCATCGCCGGAACCTGGGCGCTGGTCGCCTTCTCCCTGCGGCCGGTCGTGGCCTTCAGGCGCGAGATCGAGGCGCGCGGCGATGGTCATCTGGCGCCGGTCGCGGTCGCGGCACTGCCCTCGGAGATCGCACCGGTGGCAGAGGCCGTGAATGCGCTGATGGCGCGGATGCGGCGGCTGCTGGATGCCGAGCGCAGCTTCACCGCCAACAGCGCCCATGAATTGCGCACGCCGGTCGCTGCCGCCCTCGCGCAGACCCAGCGCCTCAGGGCCGAGCTTCCGGAGGGGCCGGCCCGCGCCCGCACGAAGGAGATCGAGACGGCGCTGCAACGGCTGGCGCGCCTGTCCGAGAAGTTGCTCCAGCTCGCCAAGGCCGAGGGGGGCGGGTTGCTTTCGGAAGTGCCCCAGGACCTCGTGCCCGTGCTCGCTCTCGTTCTGCATCACCTTGAGGACCAGGGCAGGGTCGAGCTCTCGCTGCCGGCAGAGGAGCGGTTCGTCTCGACCCTCGACATCGACGCCTTTGCGATCCTCGCGCGCAACCTGATCGAGAATGCGCTGAAACATGGCTCCCCGACCCGGGTGGTGCGGGTGAGCTTGACGCAGGACGGGAGTTTCAGTGTGACCAGCGCCGGGCCGGTGCTGTCGCAGGAGGTCCTCGACGGCATGACGCACCGCTTCACGCGCGGCACGACGATGGCCGACGGTTCGGGGCTCGGCCTCTCGATCGTGCAGACGATCATGCGCGGTGTCGGCGGCGAGCTCGCCTTCTGCTCGCCCGCCCCGGGACAGGCGGATGGCCTCGAGGTCCAGGTGCAACTCCCCGGCCTGAAGCCGACAGCCGGCTGAGCGCCCTTCGGTCCCGTCGCCAGGACGCGGCCCGGGCGGTGCGGAGCGGCAACCCTCGGTTGCCCCTATCGACAGGCGTGAATGGGAGCCGTTTCCGGCGATCGGGGCCCTGGAGCTCCGCTGCCTGTCACCTTCGCGCAGCGCGCGCTCGCGCAATTTCCCGATACAGCGCCTCTGGCGACACCCCGATCTCGGTCGCGATATGGCGCCAACCTCCCTTGGCCGGCAGAGGGCCGTTCCAGGCGATCCATGCGTCGAGCCTGGCCTTGACCGTCTTCAGGGAGGCTATCTCGGCATGCAGTCGTGCCCGCTGCACTTCATGAGCGAGATGGCTGGCCCAGGTTTCGGCAAGCACCGGATCATGCGCCAGGGCCTGCTTCAGATCGCGCCGCGAGACCGCCTGCGTGACAGCCGCGGTCTCGGCGCGCCCGTCACAATGATATTGCTCGGAATAGAGCGAGGCTTCGGCCAGAATGGCCCCAGGCAGCGCGCGCTGAAGGATCAGCGCGGCCCCATCATCCTGGTGCCGGATGAGATGGAGGCAGCCGGAATGGACGACATGAACCAGCCGGACGGGGTCACCGCGATGGAAAACGGCGTCCCCCGCGCAAAATTCGCATGTCTGCGTGGAAAGCCCCTTCAGGAGCGCAATTGCTGGTTCGGGCATGATCGCTATCATGTTCAGCGTCTTGGCGGCATGGCAAGCGTATTCCACACAAGGAGACCAGCATGATCCGCTCCATTGCTTTCCTCGCCTGCCTGCTTCCCGCAGCCGTGCTGGCGCAAACGCATTCCGGCCATCACGGCGGCGGAGCAACCCCTGCTGCGAGCCAGCCGATGACGCAAGACTCCGGTGGGCCTGGCCTGCGTCCGACGCAACCGGGGCAGGGGGCGTTCGCCGCGATTCAGGAGATCGTCGAAATCCTGGAACAGGACCCCAGGACCGATTGGTCCAAGGTTGACATCGAAGCGCTGCGGCAGCACCTTGCCGACATGAGCGCCGTGACATTGTCGTCCGAGGTCAAGGCCGAGGCGGTCGAAGGGGGGAGGCGGTTTACCGTCACCGGAACTCCGCCCGTGCGAGATGCCGTGCGACGCATGGTGCTCGCGCACGCCGCCACGATGAATGACCGGGAGGGTTGGCGCTTCGAGGCGGCGCCTATCGAGAACGGGGCGACCATCACGGTGCGCGTTCCCGCCAAGGATGCAGCCAAGCTCAAGGGACTGGGTTTCCTGGGCGTCATGACGCGGGGCATGCATCATCAGGAACATCATCTCATGATCGCCAGGGGTGACCGCCCACACCAGTGAGCCGCAGCGATCCGGACCAGAAGCGGTACCGGCCTTGGGACGACGACGCAGGGCTCGTCTTGCGTGCGGTCGGGGGCCTGTCGGGCTGTATCGCCTGAATATGACTGGGCTGGTTCCAGCCGATACGCTGCCGAAGTGGTTTTGTCGCCGGGCTGAACGGCGCTGCCGCCTTCGGTGCCGGGCTGGCCCTGCTGCTTTGTGCAGGCGCAGCATGGGCGTTTCGGCCCTCGCGGGCGGCAGGCTGAGCCCAATGGCCGCCCGCCGCCGATCTCTCTGTAACGTCCTTGTTTCGGTCTAGCTCCAGAAGCCTTCCTGATAGGCGCGGGGCGAGAAATCCGTCTCGTCCTGCTGCTCCTCGTGGTCCTCTTGGGGCTCGCGTTCTGTCTCGACTGTGCAGTCGGAAACGTGCCTGTCCAGCATCGAATCTCTCCTTTCAGATTGTGAGGGAGGGTGCTTAGGCAGTCCCTATATGACCATTTATGCTGCATCGCACAAGACAAAGGCGGTGCGCCCCGCATGCGTCCAGCGCGGGAACAAATCAGTTACAACCGTGTTGCTATGATTCCCCCGCAATGCGGAGTTGTTGTGTTTTGCCGCGACGCGGCCTTGAAGATTGGATCCGAGATGAACCGAAAGACCTTCCTTGCGAGCGTGCTGGGTGCGATCGCGATCGCAGGTGCAGCCGTTGCCTCTCCCACGCCCGCCAGTGCCGAAGCTTTGCCCGCTGGCCTGGCCGCCGGCCTCGACCGGCAGCCGGCCGAATACAGCATGACCGCCGCCAAGGAGCGCCGGTTGATGATGATGCAGGAAGCCAATCGCCAGCAGCGCTATGGTCGCGGCGGATATGGCCCGCGCCCCGGCTACGGGCCGCGCCCTGGCTACGGCCCGCGGCCTGGCTATGGACCACGCCCTGGTTATGGCCCCGGCTATGGCCCGCGCCCCGGCTACGGCCCGCGCCCTGGTTATGGCCCCCGTCCCGGATATTACGAACGCTGGTGATCCAAAGCCTGTCCGGACACGCATGGCCCGGCCAGGCCTGATCATCCTCCAGGGGGAATTTCCCTGTCTGCCTTGCCGATCGTGGCCCGCCGTTTCGAAGGGAATGGCGGGCCTTTCATGTCCGGGCCTTGGCTGCAGGGAGGGGGCGGGTTCGCTGCCAGCACCGTGGGATTCGTGATCGGCGTGGCACTCGGAATGCTGACATGGCGGTCGATCTGGAGGGCGAGCCTGGCCGGCTGGCAGGTTAACCGCCGAAGATTAGACAATTCCCGGCCCGGTGCCCTAAGTGTCGGGGGCGAACGACTTTAGGTTGAGGGCCTGCCTTGGAAGCTCTGGTGATTCTCGGCCTTGCCGTCATTGGCTTCCTCATCGCCATTCCCTGGGCCGCCTTCTCCTCCCTCTCGCGCGCCAATCGCGCGCTGGCCCTGGTCGCAAAGCAGCAGGAAGAGATCGACCAGCTCCGGCTTGCCCTCTCCACGCTCCGCGAAGCCCACGGCGAAACCGGTCAGGCGGAGGCCGAGGCAGAGGACGAGGCCGTCCCTGCGGAATGGCTGCATCGCGAGCTTGCCCCKGCAGAGGATCCAACCTTCACGGCCGAGGCCGTGCCGCCGACGCCACTGGAGACCGCGGCGGATCCCATGCTCGCCGCCCCGCAGCCTGCCGACGCATTCGCAGCCGACGCGCTGGCGCTGGAACAGGCCGCCGCGATGACGGAGCTGGCGCGGGACGCGGAGGCCGAGGCCCCGCCGTMGCTCGATGCCTTTGCAACGCCTGAACCTGTGCCATCCGCGCCCCGCCGCGATTTCGAGCAGGCCATCGGTTCGCGCTGGGCCGTCTGGGTCGGCGGCATTGCGCTCGCCTTCGGCGGGCTCTTCCTGGTCCGCTATTCCATCGAGGCCGGCGTCTTCGGCCCCGGCATGCGGCTGCTGATGGGCGCAGCCTTCTCCCTCATTGCAGCCGTGGCCAGCGAGTATCTCAGGCGGAGCGATCGACTTGCCCATCTCGGCGAGAGGCCGGGCGCGCTCGGCCGGCTCGGCGGGGCCAATATCCCTGCGGTTCTCGCCGGCGTCAGCGTGCTCAGCGGCTTCGGCGTCGTCTACGCGGCCCATGCGATCCACGGCTTCATCGGGCCGGCCCTGGCTTTCACGCTGATGGGACTGATCGGGCTCGCGGCGCTCGCCGCGTCCTTGCTCCACGGCCCGGTACTCGGCCTGTTCGGCCTGGTCGGTTCCTACGCGACGCCGCTGCTGGTCGCGAGCAGCGCGCCGAACTTTCCGGCGCTATCCGTGTTCCTCGCCCTCGTCACGGCCGTCGCCTTTCTCATCCATGCGTGGCAGCCGAGCCGCGTGGTGACGCTTGGCGCCATCGCCGGCCATGGCATCTGGACAGCCCTGATCGGGCTGTCCGGGGAGAGCCCGACCTGGTCATCCCTCCTGCTCGTCGTCGGGGCTGTGCTGGCGCTCGTGCTTCTGAAGGAATGGCCGAAACTGAAGGGCGGCACAGCCAGAAGCGCCTGGCCGGTCGCCGGCTTCGACGGCATCGGCCTTGCCGCGATCGCCACGCCGCTGGTCCTGTCCGGGGTGCTGTGGACTGCCGATGGCGGGCCCGTCATGCTGCATCTCGCCATCCTGACGACCGTGCTGGTCGCCAGCATCTCAGCCGTCCGGTACGGCGATCTTGCCCCGCTGGCGCCGCTCGCCGCGGCCGCCGCTTCCGGCATGGTTCTGCTCTGGCCCAACGTGCAGGGCGCCTTCGGGCTCTCGCCGGACATCGTCCTCGACATCGTCAGGCTGAGCATCACCGGCAATGCCGGGCCGGGCATCCGGTGGACGGCGGCGCTACTCGCCCTGATCGTGGGCGGCTTGCCCTTTTACGCACTGCTCCTGCGCAAGGGCGCCGGCGCCGGCGGCTTCATCATCCGCGGCTGCCTCGGCTTCGCCTCCGCGCTCGGGCCGATCTGCCTGCTGCTGGCGACGGCGCTCCGGAGCAACGGTTTCGAGCGCTCGACGGGCTTTGCGGCGCTCTCGCTTCTGCTTGCTGCCGCCCTGTTCGCCGCCTCCGAATTGCTGCTGCCGGTCGAGCGGCGCAGCACGCGCTCCCGGACAAACCCGCTGGCATTGATCGGCTCGGCCGCCTATGCCGCCGGCGGCGCGATCGCACTTGGCCTCGCCGTCGCCTTTGCCCTGCGCGAGACCTGGCTCGTCGTCGGGCTTGCGGTCGCGGCGGCCGGCGTCGCGATCATCGCCAGCCTGCGGCCGATCCCGCTTCTGCGCAGCATGTCTGCCGCCCTGGCGACAGCGGCGCTCGCGCGCCTGGTCTGGCAGCCGATCGTCTCCGACATGGGCTCCTGGCCGCTCGTCAACTGGGTCATCCCGGCCTATGCCGGGCCGGCCCTGTGCTTTGCGATCGGCGCGCTGGCGCTGCGTGGCAAGCAGGACCGGCCGCGCAGCGTCTTTGAGGCCCTGGCGGCCTTCTTCGGCGCGGCCTTCATCCTGCTCGAGATCCGGCAGTTCTTTGCCGGCCCCGAGCTCGTCCCGGACATCAGGCTGATCGCCGGCCATTATTCCGGCCTGCCGCGAAACCGCCTGTTCGAGGAGGCTGTCGCCCATGTCGTGGCGCTCGGCCTGATCGGCGCTGGACTGCAGGTCCTGGCGCGCCGCCTGGGCGGGCGCGTCTTGCGGCCGGCGGCCGATATCACGGCGGCCCTCCTGCTTCTGCTCAGCCTCGCTGGGCTCTGCGGCCTGCTCAATCCGCTCTTCGACGGCACGGCGGTGCTCGGGCCTCCGATMTTCAACCGGCTCCTTTTCTATGTCCTTGCCGGCGGCGCGCTCGGCCTGCTCGGCTTCCGGCTCGATCGCGGGCAGGCGCGCTCGCGCATCGGCGAATGCCTGACCGCCTGCGCAGCGGTGCTGGTCTCGCTTGGCGCCGTCCTGATCGTCCGGCAGGGTTTTGCCGGCCCGGAACTGGCGCCGCGCTCGGTCGAAACGGTCGGCTTCATCGAGGCAGTCATCGTGACGATCACGTTGCTCGCCCTCACTGCAGCCGCGCGCATCTGGCACGAGGCGGCGCAGAACCGCGTCACCCGTTGGGTCCTGCGCGTGCTCGCTTTCGCCGCCGTCGGCTGGGCTGCCCTGGCGCTCGGCATCGTCCGCAATCCGCTGTTCGACCAGAGCGGCGTCTCCGGCCCCATCATCTTCAACCGCATCCTCTGGGGCTATGGCGCGGTTGTGCTCGCCTTTGCCGGCGCAGCCTTCTGGTTGCGCGATGCGCGGCCCAGAATCAGCCGGGCCTTCGCGTGGACGGCATGGGCGGGCACGGCGCTCTGCGCCTTCCTGCTGCTGCGCCACGGCTTCCATGGTCCGCTGCTGGTCTCAGGCGAGCCGGTCACGCTGGCCGAGGCCGGCTGCTACGCCGCGATCGCTTTCATCATGGCCATTGCGGCGATGATCGCCGGCACGGTGACGATCCAGGGCCGCGCTGTCCCCTTGCGCCCGGAGAGCGCGGCGATCGCCTCCTGCGCCGTCTTCGCGGTTCTCTCGGGCGTCGTCGCCAATCCGCTGCTGAGCGAGGTTCCGTTGGCGGGCCTGTTCATCCTCGACAATGCCCTGGTCGGTTATCTCATGCCCGCGCTGCTTGCTTTCGCTGCGGCGCGCTGGACGCGCGAATTCGTTGCGGCGGCCCTGCCGCGACGGATCTTCGGCGGCACGGCGATCATCGGGGCGCTCGCCTATGTGCTGATCGAGGTGCGGCGCTGGTTCGTCGGCCCCGATCTCCTGGCCGACGGCATCGGTGCGACCGAACTCTACGCCTATTCGGCGGCGATCCTGCTCTATGGCGTCGCGCTGCTGGCGCTCGGCTTCCGCTTGCAATCGAAGGATCTGCGTCTGGCCTCGCTTGCGGTCGTCACCATCGCGATCTGCAAGGCCTTTCTGGTCGACATGTCCGGGCTGGAAGGCCTGTTGCGGGCGCTCTCCTTCATCGGCCTCGGCGCCAGCCTGGTCGGCATCGGGCTCGCCTATCAGCGCTTGCTGCAGCGGGAGAATGCGCAGCAGGGCGCGGCGATCCGGGAAAGCGGGGCCGCAACGGAAGGGGGCTAAAGCATCAGCCCCAAAAGTGGATTGCGCTTTTTCGGAAAAGCCGATGCAAACACAAAGGATCACATCATCGGATCGGATACGATTTCCTGTCCGATGATGTAACGCGGTTGCTGCCGCAGCCGCATTCCTGGGGAGAGCTGCGACCGTCCTCGGATCAGCCGAGAAGGCCGGTCTCGCTGAGGATGACCTTGATCGCCGCCGCTTCCTCGGCGTTGAGGGAGCGTTGCGGGCGGGCCATCGTGTTGGTGTCGATGATGCCGAGAAGCTGCATCGCCGTCTTGAACGCGCCGACGCCGGCCGAGCCGGCGCTGGTCCGGCCGAGCGAGATCCAGACCATCTCGAACAGGCGGCAGAGCCGTTCCTGCTCGTTGCGGGCCTCGTCCCATTGGCCTGCCTGAGTGAGCCGCCAGAGCTTGACGTAGCCTTTGGGGTCGACATTGGCGAGACCGGGGACCACGCCCTGGGCGCCCATCAGCGCGGCGTTGTCGACAACGATCTCGGAGCCCGTCATCGCGAAGAAATCCGGCATGTCGGCGAGATCCTGCCGGACGAAACGGAAATTGCCGTCATCGCCGCTGGAATCCTTCAGGCCGGCCACGGTGCCTTCGCGGGCGAGTGTGACGGTCGTCGCGCGCTCCAGCTTGATATGGACGCAGACGGGAATGTCGTAGGCKATCACCGGGCAGTCGACCGCCTCGCGCACATAGCGGAAATGGTCGATCGTCTCGGCCTGGTTGGTGCGGGTGTAGAAGGGGGCGGTCACGACCAGCGCATCGGCGCCGGCCGATTGAGCCGCCCTGGCGTGCTGGATGACGCGGTCGGTCGTCGGGTCGATCGCCCCGGCAAAGATCGGGACGCGGCCGTTATTGATCTTCACGGCATGCTCGATGATCCTGCGGCGCTCGTCATCGCCGTGGAAGACGACCTCGCTGGTCGATCCGAGCACGAAGAGCCCGTCGACGCCACCCTCGAGTAGATGCTCGATCACCCGGGTGAAGGAGGGGTAATCGACCCGGAAATCTCGCGTCAGCGGGGTGACGACCGGGGGAACCACACCGTGGAAACGTGCCATGGACCGAAACTTTCTCTGCGTTGATCAGGTGATGTCGGCGCGGGGATCGAAGGCGTCGCGAAGCCCGTCTCCGATGAAATTGATGGCGAGTACGGTGGCGACCAGCGCGGCGCCTGCCGGCATCCATTGCCAGGGGTGCAGTTCCAGCACGACGGTCGAGCGCGCGGCCCTCAGCATGTTGCCCCAGCTCGCTTCGGGCGGGACGATGCCCATGCCGAGAAAGGAGAGGCCGGCTTCGAGCAGGATCGCATTGGCGACCTGCACGGTGGCGTAGACCACGAGGATATCGAGCGAGTTCGGCAGGGCATGGCGCCAGAGCAGGTGCCCGAGACCGGCCCCGAAGCCGCGCGAGGCGACGACGAAATCGCGTTCGCGCAGCTCGAGCAGGCGCGCCCGCACCATGCGCGAGAGCACCGGCCAGGAGAGCAGGGAGATCACGAAGATCGTCGGCAGGATGCCCGTGCCGGTGATCGAGGCGAGCACCAGAAGCAGGATGACCGGCGGCAGAGTCATCGCGAGATCGACAAGGCGCATGATCACGCCGTCGAGGGCCCGCCCGCCGAACGCCGCAACCGCGCCGACGACGAAGCCGACGCAAAGCGAGATCGCGACCGAGACCGAGGCGATCAGCAGCGAGATCCGCCCACCCTGCAGCAGGCGGGCCAGCGTATCGCGGCCGACGCCGTCGGTGCCGAGCCAATGGGAAGCCGTCGGCCCGGAGTTCAGCGCCCGCAGATCGATGCTGTTGGGCGCATGGCGCCACCAGAGCGGGTAGGTCAGCACGGCGAGCAGGACGGGCGCCAGGATGAGCACTCCCGCGATCGCCGCGCGATTGCGAAGAAAGCGCCCGAGCGCGCGCTGGAGCGGGCTCCGGCTGCTGCCTCGCAGAGGGACCGCGCTCGCGGCGATCGGCGCATCCGCGTTCATTATCTCACCTGGATGCGCGGATCGACCACCGCATAGGCAAGGTCGGTCAGAAGGTTGACCAGGATGACGCCGGCACCGATCAGCAGCGTCGCGCCCATGATCACGGGGTAGTCGCGGGTCTCGACGGCCTTGACCATCAGGAGCCCCATGCCCGGCCAGTCAAAAACGCTTTCGATGAAGATCGCGCCGCCGATGGCGATGCCGATGGTCGAGCCGATCAGGGTGATGACGGGCAGGATGGCGTTGCGCAGGGCATGCCTGACGATGACCGCAAATTCGCCGACGCCCTTGGCACGCGCCGTGCGCAGATAATCCTGGTTCAACACCTCGATCATCGAGGAGCGCATGTAGCGCATGAACAGCGCGGAATAGACCACCGCCAGCAGGGAAGCCGGCAGGATGAGATGGGCCAGCAGGTCGGAGAGCGAGAAGGGCGCGCCCGGCGTCAGCATCCCGCCCGAGGGAGCCCAGCGCAGCACGACCGCGAAGACATAGAGGCCGAGCAGGGCGCTGAGGAAGGCCGGCGTCGAGATCGTGACGAAGGCGACCAGGCCGAGCCCGATATCGATGGCGGAGTTGCGCTTGACCGCCCCAATGACGCCAGCCGTGATGCCGAACACGATCGCCATGGCGAGGCCGCTCAGCATCAGCAGCAAGGTGGGCCCGGTGCGTTCGACCAGCAGCGGCAGCACGCGCACGCCGGCCCTGTCGATGGAGTAGCCGAGATCCCCTCCGAGCGCCGCGCTGAGCCAGGCGAAATATTGCACCGGCCAGGACCGGTCGAGGCCGAGCCGCTGGCGCAGCGCGTCCATCTCGGTCTGGCTCAGCGGCGCCAGCGGATTGACATAGGCGTCGACCGGGTCGCCGGGGGCCAGGCGCAGCAGCACGAAGACCAGGATGCTGAGCGCGATCAGCATCATCAGGCCGGCGGCGAGCCGTTTCAGATAGAAGCCAAGCATGGGTCAGTCCGTCGTCGAAGGGACGAGGGAGGGCCTTTTCGGCCCTCCCGCCGGCTCAGGGCGCGATCGACCATTTTTCCGGCGTGGCCGCGAACGGCCCGCCGCCCGGCGCCGGCGTCCAGACGAAATCCTTGAGCTTGACCGAGGCGACGCCATAGCGATTGGCGACCCACATCGTGCCCCAGGGCAGGGTCTTGTTCATGACGGCGCAGACGTCCTGGTATTTCGTCGTCGCCTTGGCCTGATCGGTCTCGGCGACGGCTGCGTTCAGCGCGGAATTGAGCTCGGGGATCTTGATCTGCAGGAAGTTCTGGCCRACGGGCGGGATCTGGCTCTCGTTCAGCCCGAGATTGAGCGTTCCGGGGTCGGGGCCGTTCTGCAGGCCGGCATAGACCAGCGGGAAATCGGCCGGGTTCGACGTTCGCGACATGGCGATGGCGTTATAGCCCGCGGGGTCCAGGGCGCGCGGCACGACATTTATGCCGACCTGGGCGAGCATGGACTGGACGGCGGCCATGACATTGGCGGTCAGCGGGTTGTTGTAATAGGTCAGCCAGGTGATCGGCTTCGTGCCGTTKATCTTGTCCCAGCCGGCTTCCTTGAGCAACTGCGTCGCCTTGGCCGGGTCGTAGGCATAGGCGTCGAGCCCCTTCGGGATCAGGCTGCCTTCGACATAGCCGCAATCGGCCTTCTTGGCGGCACCCTTGTAGAGGCTGTCGATGATCGCGTTGCGGTCGATCGCATGCATCACCGCCTGGCGGACGCGGATGTCGTTCCAGAGCGGCACCTGGTTGTTGAAGCCGATATAGTTGGCGACATAGGAGGCGCCTTCGATGACCGTGAAATCCTTGTTGCCCTTGAAGGTCGGGACGTCGTCGGACTCGATATAGGTGAACTGGATTTCGCCGGCCCGCAGCGCCGAGATCGCCGCGGCCGCATTGGCGAAATAGCGGTTGATCAGCCGGTCGACCTTGGGCTTGCCGCCGCGATAGCTCTCATGGGCGGCGAGTTCGACGAAGCGATCGGTCTCGTAGCGCACGAATTTGAACGGGCCGGTGCCGATCGGCTTCGTCGACCAGAGCACGTTCTTCGCCATGTCCTCCGGTGCGATCGCCGAAAGCGCATGCGCCGGCAGGATCATCATCTTGGTCAGGCTGACGATCAGCGCGTTGTCGGGCCTGGAGAGCCTGACGACGACCGTGCGCGGGTCCTTGACCTCAACGCTGTCGATGGCCGCCAGGCGCGCCGACAGCAGGCTCGCGGTCTTCGGGTTCTTGTTGAGCGCGATGGTGAACTTGACGTCGTCGGCCGTGAAGGCCTGGCCGTCATGCCAGGTCTCCTGCGCCAGCTTGAACGTGTAGCTCAGCTTGTCGTCGCTGATCTCCCAGCTCGTCGCCAGGGCCGGCACGAGCTTGGTCAAGCCGGCATCATAGGTCACCAGCGGCTCGAAATAGGTGCTCAGCCAAGTGTAGCCGGCCGGCGCCGTCATCGGGTTGAAATTGCCCTGCAGGCCGCCGGGGCCGACATCGAAGCCGCCGGTGATMGTCTTCATCTGGGCGATGGCCGGCGTCATCATCGTGCCGGCCAGCAACGCGGCGCCGATCAGCGCCCTACGATACGTCCTCATGGTCATCGTAACCTCCCATCAGCTCGCCGCCTTGTTGGCTGCGATTATTTTTGAGATGCCGTGATAGTGGTGGTCGAGGCGCTCGCGCGCCGTCTCGGCGTCGCGTGTCGCGACGGCCTCGACGATCTCGTGGTGATCGCGCCAGGTTGCGACCGGATCGCGATTTTCGAGATTGATGAAATCCGAGGCCTTGACGAAGGCCTGCCAGAAAATGTCGAGCAGCTTCAGCAGCAGCTGGTTGTTCTGGCAGCGGAACAAGGTGCGGTGGAAGCGCCGGTCCTCCTCGAGGAAGCTCTCTCCTACATCGACCCTGGCCTTCATCTTTGCGGTGAGGGCGCGCAACTCGGCGATGTCGTCGGCGCCGATCACCTGCACCGTCCTGCCGATCAGCGCGCCTTCCAGCGCGCGGCGAATGGTCAGGAGCTCCTCGAAATCATCGAGCCTGCCGCGCAGGCCGAAGGCGAGGTTGTCGAGCAGCGGAGCGAAGGAAAAGTCGCTGACGAAGATGCCGATGCCGCGCCTGGTCTCGACGATGCCGACCGATTCCAGCGCCTTGACCGCCTCGCGCACTGAGTTGCGGCTGACGCCGAGCTGCTGGGCGAGGTCGTTCTCCGGCGGAAGCTGGCTGCCCGGAGGCAGGCCGCTCTCGTCGATATAGGCCTTGACRCTTTCCAGCACGGAGACGTGCAGCGATTGCGGCTTCACCAGGGGCCTGATCGTCCGGGTCACGGTCTTCGACCTCATCCTGTGGCACCGGCCGCGCCCGAGAGCGCCGGCGGCTTCCGCCCGATTGTTGAACGATATCTACTTGTAGGATATCCGTGAAGTCAACAAGTCGGCAGGAGGGGAAACGACGATGTCGGGAAAGCTCGACCGGGCGGGCAGGTGGGGCGCGCTGCGCGGCAATTGGGCAACCTTGCTGCTGCCGATCGAGTCGGATGGAGGGATCGATCTGTCGCGGCTCGCCAACGAGATCGACGTGCTGATCGCCGCCAGGGTCGACGGCATCTATTCGAATGGCACGGCCGGCGAGTGCCACAACCAGACCGAGGCCGAATTCGACGCGATCCAGCGTATCCTGGCCGAGCGCTGCAGCCGCGCGAACATGCCCTTCGTGATTGGCGCCTGCCAGCCCGATCCGAGTGTCGCACTTGACCGGCTGAGACGCGCCGTCGCGCATGCGCCGGACGGAATCCAGGTGATCCTGCCTGATTGGTGGCCGGTCAGCGATCCCGAGGCCGTGGACTTCCTGCAGATGGCCGCCGAGGCGGCGGGAGACATCCCGCTCGTGCTCTACAACCCGCCGCACGCGAAGCGTGTCCTGTCGCCGGCCACGCTTGGGGCCGTGCTGAAGCAGGTGCCGCAGGTCGTCGGCATCAAGCTCGCCGATGGCGATGCGGACTGGTACGCCGAAGCGCAGGCGCATCTGGACGACTGGGCGCTTTACCTGCCCGGCCACCATCTTGCGACCGGTGTCGAGGCCGGGGTCGCAGCCGGCGCCTTCTCCAATGTCGCCTGCCTCAGCCCGCGCGGCGCGCAAGCCTGGACCGAGATGATGCTGAGCGATATCGGCGCCGCCCGCGAGATCGAGCAGCGCATCTGCGCTTTCATGGATGCGCATATTCTGCCGTTCCGGCGCGACCACGGCTATTCCAACGCCGCGCTCGACAAGCTGCTCGCCGCCATCGGCAACTGGGCGCCGGTCGGGCCGCGCCTGCGCCGGCCCTATCGCTGGATCGACGCGGCCGAGGCGGAGCGGCTGAGGCCGATCGCCCGGCGCATGCTGCCCGAGATCATGGACGCGCGCTGAACCTAACCATGCCMTGACCGGTAGCGAAGCGAGGGAGTGCCATGCCTAGGATTACCGGGGTTCGCTGCGTCCTGCTGAGTTCGCCCTATGCCGATGCCGATGAGCGCGAGATCAGGGCCTGTTTCCCGAACGGACCGAAGCGGACGATCGGCATGGTCGAGGTGACGCTGGACAATGGCGTGACTGGCCTCGGCGAAGGCTATATCGCCGTGTTCGCACCGCTGGTGTTCAAATCGATCGTCGATCTCTGCGCGCCGCTGATGCTGGGCAAGGATGGCTTCGACATTCCGCGCCGGGTCAGGGACCTGCGCTCGCTCTGCGATTACTGGTCGCTCCAGGGCGCGGCGCGCCATGTCATCAGCGCGTTCGAGAGCGCCTTGCAGGACGCCAGGGGCAAGAGCCTCGGTCTGCCCGTCCATGAACTGCTCGGCGGCGCCCAATGCGATGCCATCCCGATCTATGGCAGCGGCGGCTGCTGCGACGCKAGGCACCAGTTCATCCGCGAACTCGACTTGCTCGGCGCGAAGGGCATCGCGATCTACAAGATCCGCTCGCTCAAGGCCGACATCTGGCGGACCGTCTGGGTGCTGGAGGAAGCGGCCAGGCGCGGCATAAGGGTCGGCGTCGACATGTGCCAGAATCTGGCCGATCCGCCGCAGCCCGTCGACGATGTCGTCGCCTTCGTCGAGGCCGTGCATGGCAGGACGGCTGAGCGCATGCTCTTCCTCGAAGAGGCCGTCGGCCCCGACAGCCCCGAGGCCTTTCGCGAGCTGCGCCGGCGCATCGACGTTCCCGTCTGCGGCGGCGAGATCATCACGACGCCGAAGGAAATGATCGAGCGCATGCGTGCCGGCTCCTATGCCTTCGTCCAGCCCGACGCCTCGGTGATCGGCGGTATCAGCGCGGTGATGGAGATCTTTGCCGCGGCAGATGAACTCGCGACGGAGGTCGTCGTGCACGCCTGGGGCGGAGCGGCCGCGATCATGGCGAATTACCACGCCGCCTTTGCCGGTGGTGGCAAGCTGGTGGAATTCCCCATGCTCGATTTCCCGCTCGGCCGGGAGATGATCGGCGATCAGGGCCGGATCGAAAACGGTCGGCTCCTGCTCCCGACTGCGCCCGGCCTCGGCCTGACGCTGACGCCGGAGATGGAGGCGCGCTATCCTTTTGAGGCGAGCGCCGTCTATAGCTGCGTCCTGAAGGACTGGGGCCCGCCGCCGGACGAGGACTGGAAAGACTGTGGCGCGTCTGGTGGGTCCGCTTGATGGGAGGCGTCAGACCCTGCGGATATCCGCCGCAAGCAGAGCTTTTCCTCCGGCAGGGATCGTCCGGCCCTGGCCCCTTCCGCGAGAGATGGGGACGGGCGCTGGGACCGGCCGATCAATGCGCGCCTGCGCTGACGAAATTGCGCAGCTCCGGCGTCTGCGGGTTGGCGAAGAGCTCCCGTGACKGCCCGCTCTCCCAGATCTTGCCCTGATGCATGAAGATGGTCGTGCTGGCGACATTGCGCGCGAAGTTCATCTCATGAGTGACGAGCAGCATGGTCATGCCGCCCTTGGCGAGTTTTTCCATCACCAGCAGAACCTCGCCGGTCAGTTCCGGATCGAGCGCGGATGTCACCTCGTCGAACAGCATCACCTTCGGCCGCATCGCAAGTGAGCGGGCGATGGCGAYGCGCTGTTGCTGCCCCCCGGAGAGATTGTCGGGATAGCTGTCGAATTTCTCGGACAGGCCGACCTGCGCCAGCACCTCGCGGGCCAGCGTCTCGGCCTGCGCCTGGGGCACGTTCTGCGTGATCCGCGGCGAGAGCGTGATGTTCTGGGAGACGGTCAGGTGCGGGAACAGGTTGTAGCTCTGGAAGACGATGCCGACATCCTTGCGCAATTCGCGCAAGTGTTTCGGATCCTGGTCGACGACATGTCCGGCAACCTCGATGCGGCCGGACTGGATCGCCTCCAGCCCGTTGATGCAGCGCAGCAGCGTGCTCTTGCCCGAGCCGGAGCGGCCGATCAGGGCGACGACCTGCCCGGGTTCGACGGTGAGGGAGACGCCCTTGAGAACCTCGAGGTTGCCGAAGCGCTTGTGGACGTCGTCAATGAGGACGGCTGGCATTCATCACCTGTTCGAGATGGCGGCTGAGCCGGGACAAGGGGAAGCAGATCGCGAAATAGATCAGCGCGACCAGCGTGAAGATCTGGAAAGGCTGGAAGGTCGCGTTGTTGACGAGCTGGCCGGCACGCGAGAGTTCGACGAAGCCGACGACCGAGACGATCGAGGTGTTCTTCACGAGCTGGACGAGAAAGCCGACGGTGGGCGGCAGCGAGATGCGGATCGCCTGCGGCAGGATGATGTAGCGGTATTGCTGCCCGCGCGTCAGCGCGAGCGAGGCCKATGCCTCCCATTGCTGGAAGGGGACGGACTGGATCGAGCCGCGCCAGATCTCGGCCAGATAGGCCGAGACATAGATCGAGAGCGAGGCGGACGCTGCGAGGAAGGGCGGCAGTTCCACGCCCATCGCCGAAAGCCCGTAATAGCTCATGAACAGAACCATCAGCACCGGAATCGACTGGATGACCAGGATGTAGCCGGCCGCGAAGCGGCGCAGCGCGGCGACTTGGGAGAGCCGCATGATCGCGAAGACACCGCCGATCAGCCCGCCGAGGATGAAGGCGACGCTGGTCAGAACCAGCGTCCAGCCGGCAGCGCGCAGGATGAAAAGCGCTTCGGGAAGCCCGAATGTGGTCATCAGGCTGCCTCCGCCTTGACATCGACGCGGGCGAGCCCGGAGACCGGCGCGAAGAGCCGCTGGCCGAGCCAGAGCAGGAAGACCTTCAAGCTCAGCGCCAGGAGGAGGTAGATCACGGTGACGATGATATAGGTCTCGAAACTGCGGAAGGTCCGCTGTTCGATGATGGCCGCGGCGCCCGAGAGCTCCTGCACCGAGATGAAGGAGCAGATGCTCGATGCCAGCATCATCAGGACGAACTGGCTCGACAGCGCGGGCCAGACCCGGGCGAAGGCCGGTTGCAGCACGACATACTGGAAGACCTGGCGTTTGCTGAGCGCGAGCGACAGGCCGGCCTCGAGCTGCGATTTGTGAATGGAGTCGACGCCGGCGCGGATGATCTCCGTCGCATAGGCGGCAAGGTTGAGCGTCATGGCCAACAGGGCGGCCTGGGTGCCCGACATGCGGATGCCGACCAGCGGCAGGCCGAAGAAGATCATGAAGAGCTGCACCAGGAACGGTGTGTTGCGCATCAGTTCGACATAGCAATCGACGGCAATGCCGGCCCAGCGGCCTGCCAGCGTGCGCAGCGCGACAAGCAGCACCGCGAAGATCAGGCCCAGCACGATCGCGCTGGCAGACAGGCCGATCGTCAGCATGATCCCGTCAAGGATGATGTCGGTTTCGGCGAGTACGGATTCGAACTGGAGCGACATGATCCCTCGTCAGTCTGGCGCGAGGCCCCGCCGCGCAGGATCTGCGCAGCGGGGACGATGCGAAACGGATCAGAAGGTTGGCAGCGGCGGCAGCGGACCGCCGACCCACTTCTCGGAGATCGCGTTCAGTTCGCCGTTCTGCTTGATGTAGTAGATCATGTTGTTGAGCCACTGCTTCAGCTCATAGGCGTCCTTGCGAACGGTCATCGAGTTCGGCTGCATGCCGAAGACGAACTTGAGCTCGGTCTCGGTTTCGCCGCGCGCCTTGATCGCGGCGTTCGCCTGGGCGTCTGGCCCGGCGATGGCTTCGACCTGGCCGGAGAACAGCGCCTGCATCGTGGTCGCGTCATCCTCGAAGCGCAGGATCGTGAGGTTGAGCTCTTTCTCGCGATTGGTGAATTCCCGCTCGACGCTGGATCCGCGATTGACGCCGACCTTGCGGCCCTTGAGATCGGCCCAGTCTTTGATGGGCGTGCCCTTCTTGGCGTAGATGCCGGTCTGGAAGGCGCTGTAGGGGATGGTGAACATCACCGCCTTCGCGCGTTCCGGTGTCGGCGCCAGCGTCGCGACGAGGAAGTCGACCTTGCCGGCCTCGAGGGCGGGAATGCGGGCCGGCGGCGTCAGCTGGACGATCTCGACCGGCAATCCGAGATACTTGCCGATCAGGGCGGTGACGTCGGCATCATAGCCGATCGCATTGCCTTGCGAGTCGACGGAGCCATAGGGCGGCGCGCCGATCAGCACGCCGACGCGGACCTTGCCGCGCTTGACGATTTCCGTGACCGACTGGGCCGAGGCATGAGCGGCCGGGAGCGCGCCGGCGCCCAGCGCGAACAGCATCCCGATCATTCTGAGATTCTTGAACAGGCTCATGGTGCGTTTCCTTGTTGCGATCTGCTTCATTGGCGACCGGCTTCGTGGCGTCCGGTTCGTTGAGAGGAGAGCAGGCGTGGTCGTTCAGGCAGTCTGGCGCGCCTCCCGTACGAGATTGATGAGGGGTTCCCCGGCGAAGCTGCGCTTGATGTTGTCGGCGATGGTCTGCTGGCGGCGCCGGATCGTCCCGCTCGTCCAACCCGACATATGCGGGGTCATCACGATGTTCGGCAGCTCGTGAAAAGGCAGCTCGGAGGGCAGCGGATTGGCGGAGGCCGGGCCCGGGTAGCGATACCAGGTGTCGATCACCGCCCCGCCGATGCGCTTGCCCTTCAGGGCCTCGAACAGCGCCGTCTCGTCGATCGTCGGGCCGCGCCCGACATTGAAGATCAGCGCGTCGCGGCGCATCGCCGCGAAGGCTGCGGCGCCGACGAGGCCATTCGTTTCCGGCGTCAGCGGCACGGAGACTACGATGGCGTCAGCCGAGCCCCAGAATTCCTCCAGCCGATCGAGCGTGAAGGCGCGGTCGACGAGATCGGAGACCGGGACAGCGCTGCGATTGGCGACATGGACCTTCATCTCGAAGGCCTTGGCGCGCCGCGCGATCGCCTTGCCGATATGGCCGAAGCCGAGCAGGCCGATGGTCTTGCCGACGATCTCGCCATGGACGCGCGCAGGTGAGCCGGCCCAATAGGCCCAGTCGCCGCGGCGCAGCTTCGCGTCGGCATCCGCCAGGGGGATATGCCGGGCCAGCAGCGCGCTCATGACATATTCCGCTATCGCCTGTTCATGGCCGAAGCAGTTACAGACATTGGCCACAGGCGGAAGCAAAGCAAGGTCGACCGCGTCATAGCCGGCACCTGGCACATGGAAGAGCTTGAGCCCGGACGGGACCGGCAGGCTGGCATCGAACTTCACGCCGATGATGACATCCGCCTGCGCATAGGCCTGCTGGTCGGCGCCGACGCCGAGCCCGTCCGGCAGAATGCGAATTTCGGCCCCGGGGCCGACGAGTTCGGCAAAGCCGGAGCTGAAGGAGGCGGCGTTCTCGCCATGGAAGATGATGCGCATGGGGTCCACTGGCCTGTTGCGTTTCAGGCGCCGAGCAGGGGCTCGACGCTGCAATCGAGTAAAGAAGGGTCGATGCGGGCCTCCATCTCGTCGAACATACTGTCGACGAATTCGATCAGCGCGTCGGAGGCCGCGACTGCGCGTTCGGCATGGCGGGTCGCGATCGCGTTCAGCACGGCGAGATGGTGGTCGATCGTGCCGTCGAGCGTGGTCTTCTCGGCCATGTAGCTGTGGTAAATGAAGCCGATGCGCCGGAAGATGGTGTGCAGCGGGCGCAGCGTGTGTTCGAGAAACGGCTCGCCCGCGGCGGCCAGCACCATCTGGTCGATCCTGCGATCGAGCGCATTGAACTCGGCAAGCGTCAGCCCGTCGCGCTTCTCGCGCAGCAGGCGTTCCATGTGCAGCATCTGGTTGCGATGCGAGGGGCCGGCGCGTTCTGCCGCGAGGCGAATGACGAAGCGTTCGATGTCGCGGCGCAGATGCAGCAGCACGCGTTCCCGGGCGAGGTCGATCGGCGCGATTTGCAGGCCATGACGCGGGCGGATGATGATCAGCGTGTCGGCGGCGAGACGGTTGACGGCATGATGCACCGGGGTGCGGCCGAAGCCGGTCAGGTCCTGCAGGTCCTGCATGGCGAGAAAACGGCCGGGCGCGAGCTCGCATTTGACGAGCAGTTCCTCGATCCGGTGATAGGCGAGTTCGAAGAGATTGATGCGATTGCGCCGTGGCGGCACGCTCGTCTCACCCTCTGCGACCAGCCGCGGGCGGCTTGGGCGCTTGGCCATGTCCCGTCTCCTCAGTCGTGGAACTCGTTGAACGGATCCATCTTGGCGTCGACCATAAACATGTTGTGATATTTTACAAGCACTCCTATGGTCGCCTCGTTTCGAGGGGGCGAGGCTGTCATCGGGCTCGCCTGTTTCGCACTCAACCAAGGCGTTCCCCGGCAAGAAACCCGGTGAAGAACGCCAGCCGCCAGGGAGGCAGGCCGTGAAGATCACCGCCATCGAGACGTTGCGGACCGAAGAATTCGCCAATGTCCTGTGGGTTCGCGTGCATACCGATGCGGGCATCATCGGTCTCGGCGAGACCTTCTATGGGGCAGGGGCGGTMGAGGCGCATCTGCACGACACGCTCGCCATGCGGCTGCTCGGAAAGAACCCGCTGCACATCGAGGCATTGCACAGAGAGATGACGAACCTGCCGATGGCGCAGGCCTCGACCGGCGTCGAGTCGCGTGCGACCTCGGCGGTCGATATCGCCTTGTGGGATGTCTTCGGAAAGGTTTGCGGCCAGCCGGTGCACCAGATGCTCGGCGGCCTCTGCCGTGACAAGCAGCGCATCTACAATACCTGTGCGGGGTACAAATATGTCCGCTCGCAGAACATCAAGCCGGTCTCGACCTGGAATCTGGGGGATGCATCAGGTCCCTATGAGGACCTCGACGGCTTCATGAACCGTGCCGATGCCGTCGCCGAGAGCCTGCTCGAAAGCGGCATCACGGCCATGAAGATCTGGCCCTTCGACCCGGCCGCGATCGAAAATCAGGGGCTTTTCATCAGCCCCGACCAGATGCGGAAGGCGATCGAGCCGTTCGAGAAGATCCGCAAGGCGGTAGGCGACAAGATCGAGATCATGGTCGAGTTCCATTCGCTCTGGAATCTGCCGACCGCGATCAAGATCGCCCGTGCGCTCGAACCCTACAGCCCGACCTGGTACGAGGATCCGATCCGGATGAACTCGCCACAGGCGCTGGCCGAATTCGCCCGTTCGACCACGGTTTCGGTCTGCGCCAGCGAGACGCTGGGCTCGCGTTTCCCCTATAAGGACATGCTCGACCACGACGCCATGCACATTGTCATGGCCGACCTGTGCTGGACCGGGGGGCTGACCGAAGGGCGCAAGATCGCCGCCATGGCGGAGACCTATCACCGCCCCTTCGCCCCGCATGACTGCATCGGCCCGGTCGGCTTTATCGCCGCGATCCATGCCTCCTTCAGCCAGCCCAACACGCTGATCCAGGAATCGGTGCGGGCCTTCTACACCGGCTGGTACAAGGAACTCGTCGACACCATGCCGGTGATCAAGGACGGTTATGTCCTGCCGATGGAAGGGCCGGGGCTCGGCGTCGAACTCCTGCCCGCCGTCTTCGAACGCTCGGACCTCATCGTTCGTCGCTCCAGCCTGTAAGGACGATGCCCATGACCAACCCTCTTTTCGATCTCACCGGCAAGACCGCGCTGGTGACAGGCTCCTCGCGTGGGCTCGGCCGCGCCATGGCGGAAGGACTGGCTGTTGCAGGTGCTCGCATCCTGATCAACGGCACGGACCCTGAGCGCGTCGCACAGGCCGTCGCGGAGTTCCGGGCGGCGGGCCACCAGACGGATGCGGCGCCATTCGACGTGACCAACGAGCCCGAGATTCTGCGGGCCTTCGAGGGCTTCGATGCCGCAGGTATTGCGGTCGATATCCTCGTCAACAATGCCGGCATTCAGTTCCGCAAGCCGATGGTCGAGCTCGCCACGGCGGACTGGCAGCGCGTCATCGACACCAACCTGACCTCGGCCTTCATGATCGGGCGCGAGGCGGCCAAGCGCATGATCGCGCGCGGCCATGGCAAGGTCGTCAATATCGGATCGCTGACGAGCGAACTCGCCCGCGCGACGGTCGCGCCCTATACGGTTGCCAAGGGCGGCATCAAGATGCTGACGCGGGCCATGGCGGCGGAATGGGCCGAGCATGGCATCCAGGCCAATGCGATCGGCCCGGGCTACATGATCACCGACATGAACCAGGCCCTGATCGAGAACCCGAGCTTCGACGCCTGGGTCAAGGGCCGCACGCCGGCCAGGCGCTGGGGCAGGCCGGAGGAGCTTGTCGGGGCCGCCGTGTTTCTGGCCTCATCGGCATCGGACTACGTCAACGGCCAGATCATCTATGTCGATGGCGGGATGTCATCGGTTCTGTGATGGACACCAGGCGTTTGTCGCCGCGCCACTCGCCCCGCCGCTTCAGACCGGCGCGAGGTTCAGCGCGGCGCGCGCCTCGGCGGGCGTGGCCGGTCGGCGGCCGTGGCGGCGGATCAGCTCGACGGCGAGGCTGATCAGCTCGGCATTGCCGCTCGCCAGCCGGTCCTTGCTGATGCGGATATTGTCCTCCAGCCCGGTGCGGACCGCGTCAGCGCCGCGGGCGAGCGCCCAGTCCATCACCCGCATTTGGTCGCGCCCGATGCCGGCGGCCGTCCAGGTGGCGCCCGGGATGACCCGCCTGGTCTCGGCGAGCAGGATGTCGAGCAGCACCTCGTCGGCCGGCATCGCATTCCGGACGCCCATCACGAACTGGATATGCGGGCGCGGTCCGATCAGCCCCTCGTCAACGAGGCGGCGCGCGGCGTGGATATGCGAGAGGTCGAAGATCTCGATCTCGGGTGCGATCCGATGCTCCAGCATCCGCGCCGCGAGATCGTTCACCAGGCTCGTCGGGTTCTCGTAGACGATCGTCGGAAAATTCACCGAGCCGGTCGAGAGCGAGGCCATGTCCGGACGATGCACCAGGCTCAGGCCGCGCGCCGCCGGGTCGCGCCCGCGGCCTCCGGTCGAGAACTGGACGATCATGCCCGGGCAGGCCCGGCGAATGCCGTCCTGCACCTCAGCGAAACGCTCCGGATCGGACGAAGGCGTCTCGTCGTCATGGCGGACATGGATATGGACGAGACTGGCGCCCGCCTCGAAGGCGGCGCGGGTCGAGGCGACCTGCTCGGCCGGCAGCACGGGCAGGTTCGGATTGTCCTTCTTGCGCGGCACGGAGCCGGTGATGGCGACCGCCACCACGACGGGACGAGTGGTCATGGCATCTGTCATCCCTGGTCTCCGCCGCCGGCCGGCAGCACGGTTCCGTTGATATAGGACGCATCGTCCGAGGCCAGGAACAGGATGGCGGCTGCGATCTCGCCGAGCTGTCCGTAGCGGCCGAGATGCGAGGCGCTGAGCGTCTGGTCGACGACCTGCTGCATCCACTGCTTGTCGGCCTCGGTCTGCACGTCGGTTCCCCGTGGAATCCGGCGGGGCGGCGCATCCACGCCACCCGACGCCACGGCGTTGACGCGGATATTCGTGCCCGCAAGCTCGAAGGCGAGCGAGGCGGTCAGCGCGTTCACGCCGCCCTTGGCCGCGGAATAGGGAATGCGGTTGATGCCCTTGGTCGCGATCGAGGAGACATTGACGATCGCGCCGCGTCCCTGCTCCAGCATATAGGGCAGCACGGTGCGGCAGCCCCACAGCGTCGGAAACAGCGAACGGCTGATCTCCGCGGCGATCTGGCGTTCGTCGAATTCCTGGAAGGGCCGCATCCAGATCGCGCCGCCGACGTTGGTCACCAGCACGTCGATGGCGCCGAAGCTCTCCTGCGCGCGCGCCATCACCCGCTCATTCCCGGCGAAGGTCTCGAGATCCTCCTCCAGCGCGATGACGCGCCCTGGCCCGAAGGCCGAGGTGATCTCCTGCGCGACCTCCTGGACGATGGCCGAGCGGTCGACGATCGTCAGTCTTGCCCCTTCGGCGGCCGCATCCAGCGCCACCTGCTTGCCGACGCCCTGGGCCGCGCCGGTGACGACAAGGCTGCGCCCTTCGAACCGGCGGCCGCGCGTGGATGGCTGGGACATGGTCGATCTCCGGGATTATGCCGCCACGAGGGCGGGGACTGGACGGTTTGGCACCGTCGCCGGTCGGGCGGGCGGCGAAGGCCGCCGCGCCGCTTGGCGCTGTCCGTGACAGTCTATGGCGGGGCACCCTGGCCGGGTGCCAGGCCGGTGAGCGAGGGCCTCAGCCGGCGGTGACGTGGGTGCGGCTGACCTGCGTCTGCGGCACGCCCTCGCGCTCCTTGGTCAGCACGATGTCGAAGGTCGTGCGGGCGAACGGGCGGTTCAGACCGGCATTGCGGATCGCGTCCGCGTCGACGACGCGGTCCAGCGTGACGACGAGCTCGTCGCGGGTGCCGAAGGCGAAGTCCGTGTAGAGGTATTTGTCGCCGGTGAAGTTGAACTGCGTCGTCAGCTGGCGGTGGCCCGGCGCCGAAATGAAGTAATGGACATGGGCCGGGCGCTCAGCATGTCGGCCGAGTGCGGTCATCAATTGGCGCGTCGCGCTTTCCGGCGGGCAACCATAGCCATTCGGCACGATCGTGCGGGCGCGATAGTGGCCCTGTTCATCCGTCTCGATGCGACGGCGCAGATTGTAGGGCGCCTGCTCGCCATCGATGAAGGAATATCCGCCCTTGGAATTGGCGTGCCAGAGGTCGACGATCGCGCCGGCAATCGGCTTGCCGTCCTCGTCCGTGACCTGGCCTTCGATGATGAAGATCTCGCCGGGATCGGTGCCGTCATCCATGCGGGCCTCGCCCTTGGAGAGCGGCGCGCCGGGCACATAGAGCGGCCCTTCGATGGTGCGCATCGTGCCGCCCTTGAGACCGGCAAGCCGTTCGGCCTCGTCGAGCCGCAGGTCGAGGAAATGCTCGAGCACGATGCCGGGGACGAGCAGGCCGAGCTCGTCATTCTTCGCGGCCCTGCCGATGAAGGCGACCGCTGCCCAGAATTCGTCCATCGAGACGTCGCACTCGTCGATCACCTGCATGATCCGGTAGAGCAGCTGGGCCGTGACGGCCTTGGTGCGCGGGTCGCCCTTGTCATTGTCCATCCCGGCCGCACGGGCGGCGAGATCCTTCTTGTCCTCGTCGGAGATCAGGTTGATGGGCATGGCGGTTCCTCGTGTTCTGGTGATTGGCGGCCATTTCAGGCCGCAGCCGTTGTTTGTCAGCGGTCGTCGTCATGCACGGACGACGGGTGGCGGCAGAGTGCCGTGACCTTCACGTCCATGTAGGGGAAGAGGGGCAGCTCCGAGAGAATGTCGTGCAGCGCCTGCGGGCTCTCGACGTCGAAGATGCTGGTGTTGGCATAGCGCCCGGCATGACGCCAGAGATGGCGCCAGAGCCCGGCCCGCTGCAGCTCCTGCGCACGCTTGCGTTCGCTCGCCTTCAGCGCGGTCGCCGTCTCGACCGGCAGGTCGGGCGGGATCCGGACATCCATTTCAACCTGGAACAGCATGATCTCTAGAACCCCGTCTTGGCGCGTGGCAGCACATGGACCGAGCGCTCGGTGCGGTCGCGCCGGAAGCGGCTCAGTTGAGCTTCGGACAGCGTCACGCCGAGTCCCGGCGCCGTCGGCACGGTGAGGCCGAAATCGGCATAGTCGAGCGGCGTCTCAAGGATCTCCTCGGTCAGCAGCAGCGGGCCGAACAGCTCCGTACCCCATTCCAGCTTGCCGATGGTCGAGAAGAGATGGGCCGAGGCCGCAGTGCCGATGCCGCCTTCCAGCATCGTGCCGCCATAGAGTCCGATGCCGGCGGCTTCCGCGATCGCGGCCACCTTGGCCGCGGCGAAGAGCCCGCCGGATTGTTCGATCTTCAGCGCGAACACGTCGGCGGCGGCGAGGGCAGCGATGGCGARGGCGGTTTCCGGGCCGTTCAGCGCCTCGTCCGCCATGATCGCGACCGGCGTCTCGCGGGCCAGCCGGGCGAGCGCGCCGAGATTGCGGAAGGCGACGGGTTGTTCGATGAGCTCGACACCGGCGGCGGCGAGCGCCGGCAGCATCGCCGACGCGGTGGCTTCCGACCAGGCCTGGTTGATGTCGACGCGCACCGAGGCGCGGTCACCGAGCGCGCGCTTGATCGCAGCGACATGGGCGACATTGGCGCCGGGATCGCCCTTGCCGATCTTGAGCTTGAAGATGTTGTGGCGGCGGCGCGCCAGCATCTCCTCGGCTTCCGCGATGTCGCGGCCGGTGTCGCCGCTGGCCAGCGTCCAGGCCACGGGCAGCCGGTCATGCTGGCGCCCGCCGAGCAGTTCGGAAATCGGCAGGCCGACGCGCTGGCCGAGCGCATCGAGCAGGGCCGTCTCGACGGCGCATTTGGCGAAATGATTGCCCTGGACCGACATGGCGATGGTCGCCATCGTCCGGGCGATGCGGCTTGGATCGCTGGCGAGCAGGATCGGCGCGAGATAGGTATCGATCGCGAGCTGCATGCCCTCCGGGCTCTCGGGACCATAGGCCAGCCCGCCGATCGTGGTGCCTTCGCCAATCCCGACCACGCCGTCCGACAGATGCAGCCGCACGATCATCAATGTCTGGCGATGCATCGTCGTCATCGCCAGCTGGTGCGGGCGGATGGTCGGCAGATCGACCAGAATCGTCTCGACCTGTTGAATCCGCGGACCTTCAGACACGTTTCGCTCCCATATTCATTGAAGCAAAGGCTAGAACGCGCCATTCCCGGGGAACAGGATCGATTGGGTGTATTTTGATACCCGAAGGGTATGGAGCCCCGCGAGGGCGTGATTAGCGGGGCGGCCCCGCCTGCGCCTCGCATCGGGCACAAAAAAGAGGGACGCGACCGGCCTTTCGGCGGTCGCGTCCCGGGTTGTTCTCCCGGCTTCGCCTATGCCTGATGCAGCCGCATGAGGCTCACCGGATCGCCGGAGCGGCGGCGGCCGGTGCGGGCGAGGCGAGGGCGGCGCCGACTGCCGGCCGAACCATCAGCGTCGCCAGCGCCGCGATCACCAGCGGAATGGCAAGCGTCATGAAGTAGCCGGACGGACCCACGCCGGTCAGCAATGTGCCGCCGATCGCGGAGCCGATGATCGCTCCCGAGCGACCGACGCCGATGCCCCAGCCCGTGGCCGTTGCGCGCAGCTGCGTCGGGTAGGTATTCGAGATCAGATAGTTCAGCACGAGTTGCTGGCCACCGATGCCGAAGCCGGCAAGGGCGATGAGGGAGAAGACCAGCGGCCAGCGGTCGCCCGCGAAGCCCAGCCCGAGCGCAACCGCGATCCCGACGGCGAACATGCCGATCAGGAGCTTTCGCGGGTCGACCTTCGGCAGGAAGGACGAAAGCGGCAGGGCCATGATGATGAAGGCGGCGTTGACGACGACGGTACCATAGGCGGCCTGGGCCTTTTCCAGGCCGAGCGTTGTGAGCGCGGTCGGCAGCCAGAGCAGCAGCAGGAACCAGGCGATCCAGTTGAACAGGTAGATGGCGGAGATCGCGACGGTGACGCGGCGATAGCCCGCCTCGAACAGGCCGGCGATGGAGCCGCCATGCACGACCCTGCCGGCGCTGACGAGGCGCATCTGGTCGGGGATCGGCTGGCCGGTCATCTGCCGGAGCAGGCGGCGGGCCTCGTCCTGCCTGTCGTTCTGCTTGCGCGAGACGAGATAGGCGGGCGATTCCGGCAGGAGGAAATAGGTGATGACCATCAGCCCGAGCGGCAGGAGGCCTCCGACCAGGAAAATCCCGCGCCAGCCCAGGATCGGCAGCCAGCTCGCCGCGATCAGGCCGCCGAGCATGGCGCCGGCCGGCAGGCCGAGCAGCACCCCGGTGATCATCGTGCCGCGCCGGGAAGCGGGGCTGTATTCACCCGCCAGCGCCAGGAGCGAGGGCGTGGCCCCGCCCATGCCGAGGCCGATCAGGAAGCGCAGTACGATGATCTGCGTCGGCGATGTCGCGTAGGCGCCCATCAGGGAGAACACCCCGAATAGGAAGATGGCGATCAGGATCGCCTTGCGCCGGCCATAGCGGTCCCCGAAGCTGCCGAGGCCGATCGCACCGAGCGTCATGCCGATCGTGCTGGCGGTGATGACCCAGGTCAGGTCGGCGGCCTTCATGCCGAAATCCTGCGCGATCGCGGGTCCGATGAAGGCGATCGACTGGGTGTCGAAGCCGTCGAGCAGGGCGATGACGAAGCAGAGTGCGACCACGGCCCATCTGCGGCCCGTCATCGAACCTGCATCGATGATGTCCTTGATGTCTTGTGTGCCGGCGGGTGGACTGGACATGGGCGTTCCTCAGATCTGTGTTTTTTGTGGGTATGAACGGGAAAGATCGCGCCGTAGCTCGGCAGCGACGCGCTCGGCCTGCTCGATGGCGAGCAGATGGGCTGCGGGCGAGAGCACGACGAGGCGTGAGCCGGCGATGCCCGTGTACAGGGCTTCAGCCATCGCGAGCGGCGTCGCGGGATCCTCGCGGCCGGCGATCACGGTCGTGGGAGCAATCACCCGGTGCAGCAGCGGGCGCAGATCCATCCGGCCGATCGCCTCGCAGCAGGCGGCGTAGCCGTCCCGGTCGATGGCGGCGAATTCGCCAGCCACCGCGTCCGTGGCGCTGCGATGGGCGTCGCGGAAGCCCGGCGTGAACCAGCGCTCCATCGTGGCCGCGAGGATCGCTCGCGTGCCGTCGCGCCGCACCAGCCCGGCACGCTCCTCCCAGGCCTCGCGCGTCGGCATATAGGCCGTCGTCGCCATCAGGGTCAGGCCGGCCAGACGCGCCGGGTGCCGCGCGGCAAAGGCCTGGCCGATCATCCCGCCAAGCGAGAGGCCGGCGACATGGGCGCGCGTCAGGTCGAGATGATCGAGCAGGGCGGCGAGATCATCGGCAAGATCGGCGATCTCGAAGGGCGAGGGGCCGTGGTTCGAGCCGCCATGGCCGCGCGTGTCGTAACGCACGCAGCGATATTCGGCCGAGAGCTCGCTGGCGATGGCGTCCCACATCCGATGCGTGGTGCCGAGCGAATTCGAGAAGACCAGGGCCGGCGCGGAGCCCGGCCCGGTGACCGTGTAGAACAGGCGCAGGCCCGGTCCGGTTTCGAGATAGGGCATGATCAGGCTCGCCGGCTTCGGCCGCGGCGCCCCGACAGGGCAGCCGGCGCGCGTTTCGCAAGCCGCGCTGGCGCGGGCCGCAACGGTTCGGTCTCAGACATGGCTCTCCGGCGGCTCTGACGGCCAGCTCAGGTTCGCGGCGGAGTGTTCCTCCTGCGCGAACGCTTCTTCCCTGCTTGTCAGGCTAGGCAGGCATGGTGTCGCTGGACAGGATCGTTTTGGTGTAAATTAATACCCCTACGGTATGGAAGCCCGCTTCCCTGCCGATGCGGTGGGGAAGCCGGGCAGTCGCCCGCGAGCATGTGACAACCGCCGCGATGGCGGTCTCCGGGGTGCAGCCGCCCTGCATCGATCGGAGAGCGGGAGGAGCAGGCAGCGATGGATCTGCGTCATCTGCGCTATTTCACGACCGTCGCCGCCGAAGGCTCGTTCAGCCGCGCCGCCGAGAAGCTCCATATCGCCCAGCCGCCGCTGAGCCGGCAGATTCAGCAGCTGGAGGAGGAGCTTGGCGTGAGCCTGCTCGATCGTGGCCGGCCGATCACGATGACCGAGGCCGGGCGCTATCTCTTCGAGCAGGGGCAACAGGTGCTGCAGCGCGTCGAGGAGATGAGCGCCATGACGACGCGCATCGGCAAGCGCCTGGTGCTGCAGTTCAATGTCGGCTTCGTCGCCTCGACGCTCTACGACACGCTGCCGCAACTGATCCGCGATTTTCGCATCCTGGTGCCGGATGTCGAGGTCCAGCTCCTCGAGATGACGACGCTGGAGCAGATCTCGGCCCTGAAGGACGGTCGCATCGATGTCGGCTTCGGACGCCTGCGCTTCGATGACGACATGCTGGTGCGAAAGGTGCTACGCGAGGAAGGATTATGCGTGGCGGTCGGCGGGGCCCATGCGCTGCTGGCAAGCGGCCGGAAGCCGAAGCTGGCCGATCTCGAGGCGGAACCTCTGATCCTGTATCCGAAGGCGCCCCGGCCGAGCTATGCCGATCAGGTCCTGTCCTTCTATCGCGAGGCGGGGGTCAGGCCGCGCATCGGCATGGAGGTCCGGGACGTGCAGACCGCGCTCGGCCTGGTCGCCTCGGGCGTCGGGATTTGCGTCGTTCCGGCCTCGGTCCGGCGCTTCGGCCGCGACGATGTCCAGTTCCTCGATCTCGACGAGAGATTCACCAGCCCCATCATCGTCAGCTATCGCCGGAACGACACCTCGCTCCTGCTGCAGCAGATCATCGGACTGGCGGGCTGAGGGAGCGCGAGAGGCGCATCCGCCCGGCATCCTGCCCCCTGAGGGGCGGGCGTTCCTGGCTTCACAGGGGTTGAGCCTCCGAGACAGCTTTCAATCCTCGTGCTTCAGGGCGCCACGCGTCATCCAGCCGTGCCTGCCTGGCGGTCGCGACGCCGGCCTGCGCGACGGTATAGGCTGCGCGCAGGCAAAGATCCTCGCGCCAGGGCGGGGCGATCAACTGCACGCCGACCGGCAGGCCGGCCCCGAAGACCGGCACGGCTGCGACCGGCAGGCCGATGCAGGAGATCGGTTGGGTGAACAGGCCGAGATTGGGCCGCAGCGCGACCGTCTCGCCCCGCAGCACCATGGTCTTGCTGCCGATTTCCGGTGCGACGCAGGGCGTGGCCGGCGCGATGATCAGGTCGACCGTTTGAAACAGCTGCATCATCTCGTCATGGAACCAGCGCCGTGCCCGCTGCGCCTGGAGATACCAGGCCGTCGGCTGCAGCGCGCCGGCGAGGAAGCGGTCGCGGGTCTCCGGGTCGAAATCATCGGCGCGCTGCTGCAGCCGCGTGAGATGGAAGGCCGAACTCTCGCCATTGGTGATCAGGAAGGCAGCCGCCCGGGCGATGCCCGCTCCGGCGATATCGAGCGCCCGCGTCGCACCCAGCGCCTGCGCGACTGCGGCGACGGCAGCTTCCGCTTCGGGCATCCCATCGGTCGAGAAATAGCCGCCGGCGACCGCGATACGCAGGCCGTCGACGCCCTGCTTCAGCGTCGGCAGGGTCGCCTCGGCCGCCTGTCGCGCACAGGCCGGATCTCCCGCATCATGGCCCAGCATCAGGTCATAGGCCATCGCGAGGTCGGTCACGTCCCGGGCGAAGGGGCCGAGATGGTCGAGCGAGTCGCAGAACGGAAAGCTGCGCGTGCGCGGCAGCCGGCCATAGGTCGGCTTGAGCCCGAAGACGCCGCAAAGCGAACTCGGCACGCGGATCGACCCGTTCGTGTCGGAGCCGAGCGAGATCGGGGCGAGCCCCGCGGCCGTCGCGGCGCCTGATCCGGAGGATGAACCTCCGGCCACGCGGCTGAGGTCATGCGGATTGYGGCAGGGGCCGTCATGCGCGTTCTCGCCGGTGAAGTCATAGGCGTATTCGCCCATGTTCAGGCCGCCGAGCAGCACGGCGCCGGCTTCCGTCAGGCGCTCGATCAGCACGGCATCGCGCGAGGCGGGCGGGCGCTCGC
Source organism: Allobosea sp. 05T422_2 (assembly GCF_056396265.1). Lineage (NCBI taxonomy): Bacteria > Pseudomonadati > Pseudomonadota > Alphaproteobacteria > Hyphomicrobiales > Alloboseaceae > Allobosea > Allobosea sp. 05T422_2. Next base: position 36,843 of record NZ_JBFTLD010000034.1, read on the forward strand.
GGTTGATCTTCGAGCCGGCCCGTGTCGGCAGGCCGGCAATGTCGAACAKGTTCTTGGCGGCGAAGGGCACGCCGGCGAGGGGGCCGAGGGGCGCGCCGGCTGCGTGGCTGGCATCGGTCGCGCGTGCCTGCGCCAAGGCCCTCCCGGCGGTGACGTCGGTGAAGGCATTGATCGCCGGGTTCAGGCGTTCGATCCGCTGGAGGAAGCCGGTGATGACCGCTTCCGCGGTCATCACGCCCTCCCTGATATCGGCCGCGATACGGTGGGCCGGTGCGAAGGCATCGAAGCTCACGCGGGCTCTCCGTCATGCGGGCGCCCGGCGCGGAACACGCCGGCCGGCTCGAAGCTGGCCTCGTCGACGGGCGCGGCGAAGACGATCTCGGACATGGCCTTCGCCACTGCCAGGAATTGCAGGACGACCGGACGCTGCTCCTCGCTGATCGCCAGGCCGAGCGCGGGCGCCATCGCATCGCAATGGCGCGCCGCATCGAAGACGGGTTTCGGTTCGCTCATTCCGCCGGCTCCAGCTTGCCGCGGGGCTCGGTGGTCATCGTCTTCGCCGCGGTCACGACGGAGAGCGAGCGCGCGCAGAGGAAGAGGAAGCCCGCGACGATCGCATAGGCGAGGCTGATCGAGGGTGTGACGCCGAACCCCTTGCCGATGCCGATCGCCTCGCCATGCATCAGGCCGAAATAGGTCAGGACGGCGCCCGCGGCCGCAAAGCCTGCGGCGTGGAGGAACTGCTTCTCGATGACGAAGACGGCGATGGCGCCGAGCACCAGCCCGGACAGGATCGCGCCACCGCCCATCAGTTCGAGCCCGTGATAGAGCACGCCCATATTGGCCATCTTGTCGATGCCGACAGCAGCCGCATTGGTCCCCGCCGCGCCGAGTGCCCCGTCGATCAGCACCTTGGCCCAGGCCGCGAGATGCGGCGTCAGCGCCAGGACGATGGCAGGCGCATGGCTTGCCGGCGTGGTCTGGAAGGCCTGCGCGCCGATCAGCATGCCGATATAGAGCAGGATCGGCGAGATCGCGACGAGCGGGATCAGCGCCAGCAGCAGGGCGATGACGCCGAACCAGCACAGCACGATCACGATCAGCCCGGTCGCGGCGGAATAGCCGATGCGCCCGCCCATCGCCTTCCAGCCGGGGTGGCCGATATAGACGGCGTTGATGAAGGGGTTGCCCATCAGGCAGCCGATCAGGCTGACGACGCCGTCGGCGGTCAGTACCCGCGTCGTCGGGTAATGGTCACCGGCCGCTTCCGCGCTCTCGACATTGTCCATGGCCTCGACGAGATCATAGATGCCGAAGGGGATCGCCGTGACGAGGATGATGCCGAGATAGGAGAAGCCGGAGAAGACATGGTCGACTGCCGGCAGCGGCAGCGAGAAACCGAAGGTCGAGAAGGCGGCGCCCAGCTTGGCGAGGCTCAGGCCCCCGACATCGAGCCCGAGCAGCGCCGACCCCCAGGCGATGACCATGCCGAAGGCGATGGCGACCAGCCCCGCCGGGATGCTGCGGGGATAGCGCACGCCGCCGAACCAGCTGACCAGGATGATCGCAAGGCAGGTGAGACCGATCGCCGGTGTCAGGAAAATCTCGAGTGCCGGGCGCATCGAAATGAAGGCGATCGAGACGCCGGCCAGCGTGCCGAGCAGCGCCGCGCGCGGCGTGACCTTGCGGATATAGGGCGCGATGAAGCCGCCGGCCATCAGGATGAAGCTCTGGAAGAACACCCAGACGAGCCCGGCCTCCCAGCCCTTGATCGGATCGCCGGTCATGCTCGCGATCGGCAGCATGATCACGAAGGTGACGACGAACATATGCGG